>CAIXHI010000323.1 GCA_903919215.1 uncultured Acidimicrobiaceae bacterium | reverse complement strand
GTGGCGTCGGCAAGACCACCGTCACCCTCGGTCTCGCCTCCGCCACCGCCGGGCAACGGGTGCTCGTGGTCGACCTCGACCCTCAGGGCTCCAGCACGTGGGTATTGGGGGTCGACCCCCGTGAGGTGGAGCACTCCCTCGCCGAGGTGCTGGGCCGACTCCCCGCCTCGACGGCGCTCGTCCCCACTGATTGGGGTGACGGCGTATGGCTGTTGCCGTCGTCGCCGCGGCTGTTGTCCAGAGATCATGGCGGCAGCCCCACGCGCCTACGGACCGCTTTGCACGAGGTGGCGGACGACTTCGACGCGGTGCTCATCGACTGCCCGCCGTCGCTCGGCGCGCTCACCGCCGCTGGCCTCACCGCCGCCGACCACGCCGTGATCGTGGTGGAGCCCTCCGAACTCAGCCTGCGCGGCATCACCGGTGTCGCCGACCTGATCGATGATGTGTGGGATGCCCATAACCCCGACCTGGAACTCGCCGGTGTGATCGTCAACCGAGTGCCCGCAGTGAGCGCCGAGGCCGACCGCCGTTACGAGGAACTCACTCGCATCGTCGGCAAGAAGGCCGTGTGGCAGCCGGTGATTCCCCAGCGGGTCATCGTCAACCAGGCGCTCGGCGAGCGCACCCCGATTCATGGGTACGGCGCTCGCAGCGCCGATGTGTCCGAGGTGTTCGACAAGTTGTGGGCCAAATTGCGCCGAATGCTCAAGGACTGAGCATCGAGGCGGACTGACTGCACCTAGGCGGCAGGTTCGGGACTCACGTCGACCAGACGCAGTCCCCCGCGACCATCGAACGTGAGCGCAGAACGCCCCTCGACGAGGCGGCGGATGCCATCGCCGAGAAACTCGTTGCGCCAACCGTGCGCCAGGCGCGACGTCTCGTCGCCGCGCAGGAACGACACGAGGTCGGTGCGGGTGGCCAACAGGGCAGCGTCGACACGCTGTTTGCGGGCGACCTCGCCGACCCACGCCGAGACCAGCGCGACCGCCGGACGCATGTGCCGTTCGAGTTCTTCACCCTCGGCTGCGGGCATGGTGACCTCCGCTGCCAGACCGGTCTCCACAGCGGCAATCAGCTCCTTGCCGACCGTACCCCGTGTGTGTCGGTCGTCGACCCCGCGGCACTGGGCCAGATCGGCGATCGTGCGCGGCTGTTTCTGAGCGATGCCCAGCACCGCCAGGTCGGGAAGCACCTGGCGCACCGGCGAGTCCAGCGACATCGCCCGACGCTCGCGCCATTCGGCCACCGCCTGCGCCACCCCACGAGCCTTGGCCTTCAACACACGGACGTCCTTCAGACGCGACCACGCCATCCCGGGATCGACACCGCTGACCGGCTTCACGCGCAGTTCTTCGCATGCCGCGCTGGCCCACTCCGAACGACCCTCGGCGGCCAGTTGGGCCTCGATCGTGTCCTGCAACAGCAGCAGGTGGGCGACATCGCTGGCTGCGTAGTCGCACTGTTCGTCGCTGAGGGGGCGGCGCAGCCAGTCGGTGAGTCGATCACCCTTGGCCATTGGCACCTTCAACTCGGCCTGCAGCAGCGACACCAATGACGGTGTGCTGTAGCCCAGGAAACCTGCGGCCAGTTGGGTGTCGTACAACCGGCGGGGTATGGCGCCGCACGCATGCGTGAGCACATCGAGGTCTTGTTGGGCGGCATGCAGCACGGCCAACACCTCGCTCTCGAACAACGCCTTCAGCGGTGACAGGTCGCAGGCCAGCGGATCGATGAGCACGATCTGCTCTGCATCGGCGATCTGCAGCAGGGCCAGCTTCGGGAAATAGGTGCGCTCCCGGTGGAACTCGGTGTCGAGTGCGTAGCGGGGTTGCTGCAACAGTCGCTCCACGTGAGCGACGAGATCGGCGTCCGTGGTGATCCAGCGATACGTCACTCGGGGGCGCTTCCCGTCACCACGGGGCGGCCACTGGCGACCCACTGCATGGTGCCACCGGCGACGTTGATCACTTCGAGACCCTGTTCGGCCAAGAACTCGCATGCCTTGAGGCTGCGTCCCCCGGCCTTACAGATGACGTACGCAGGACCGTCGCCACGGAAGGCGTCGACGTTCTGGGGCACCGTCGCAAGAGCGATATGGACGGCGCTGCCCACATGACCAGCTACGTATTCGTCCGTCTCACGGACATCGAGGAGGCGAGCGCCAGCGGCGAGGGCCGTTTCCAACTCGTCAACGCTGATTTCGGGGATCGGCATGGGCGTGAACGCTACTGGGGCAGGTCGCCGGGCGTGTTGACATTCGTCAGATCGCCTGCCGGAACCACCGATTGCACCGCGCCCACGCTCTGTGCAGCCATGTGGAGTCGACGTTCGCCTGCACTCATCGCTGACTCCAACGCAGCCAACGCCGTTGGTCGCCAGGCCGCGCACATCGGCTCGGCACGGTCGGTGCGGGCCATCGACACCATCACTGCCCGGTCGGCACTGGCCAGACTCCCCAACACTGTGCGCACGGTGGCGGGCGTCAGCAGCGGGAGATCACATGCCACGATCATCACGGCCGGAGCGTCCGGGAACTGACGCAAGGCGGTGATCACTCCCCCGAGCGGCCCCTCACCGGGGAACTCATCCTCGACACATGTCAGGCCCACGCTTGTCAGCGCGGCGACGTCACCCCCGATTGCGACGACCGTGCCACAGCCGGCGGCGCTCAACGTGGCCGCCACGCGCACCGCCATGGCGACGCCGTCGTATTCGACGAACGCCTTGTCGCGACCCATCCGGCGACTGGCCCCGCCGCACAACACGGCCCCGACCGGCGCGCCCATCGTGTTCAGGCGGCGCCACCAGTGGGGTCGAGTTGAAAGAGGAAGACACCGATGCGTTCGACCTCGTCGGTCTCGCCGATCACCTCGGCCATTGCCTTCAAGCCTCGCAGACACCCGAGAAAGCCGCGGTTGGTCTCATCGGCCCAACGCACATACCCCGACCCGCGCCACCCACTGGCCCGCAACGTATCGAGACCGCGGTGGTACCCAACGCGGTACGCCGCGTAGCGCTCGACGGTGTCAGTGGCGTGGTCGCCGAGTGCACACCAGGCCAGCAGCGAGCGGGGGTTCGCAGCCACGACTGCCGCAGCAGCGTGCTTGCTCTCTCCCGCGGTCAGGTCGCGAAGCTGGGCCAAGGCGTGGCGCACCTCGGCCGACTCTTCGGGCAATACAGTGCGCGGCGGGCCTTGCGGCGAGAAGGGAACGGGGTGGTCACTCACGGAGCCACCCTACGACCTAGGGTTCCCGTCATGTTCGGACTCAGCCTGGAAACCGCGAAGACCGCCGCCATCGCCATCGCTGGCGGCTTCGTCCTGATCAGCATCCTGTCGGCGTGGCTGATCAAGACGGTCGTCACCAAGGTCATCGTGATCGTGCTGATGCTCGGCTTGGCAGCGGCCGTCTACAGCCAGCGCGCGAGCCTGCAGGATTGCGCCGATCGCGAGAAGGCCAAGATCGAGGCCGGCGACAAGAGCGGTGTGTCGTGCACGTTCTTCGGCAAGACCGTCAAGGTGCCCGGCCTCGACGGCTAGCCGGTCAGCTGTCCCCCAGCAGTCCCAGCTCATGCAGCAGCGGATCGACCAGCAGGTGGCGGAACATGTCCGGATGGGTGTTCGGCGCCATGTGGCCACACCCGTCCAGTTCCACGAGGTGAGCACGGGAGATCAGCGATGCGGCGTATGGCATCCCTCTGCGGTGTTGCGGCAGTGCGTCCGAGCCGTACCCCAGCCAGACCGGCACGCTGATCTCGTCCGGGTTCCACGGTCGCTGTGATCGCAGATCGGCGAGTTCCGACACCATCGCGAGTCCCTCGGTGCGCCGAGTTGCGCGAGTTCGCTCGGGCAGCGCTTCCCAGCGTTCGTCGCCGACGACACGCCGCATGAAATCCTCTGCAGCCGCCGCCGGGTCGCTGGCCCGCTCCACGGCCGAGGCTCCGGTGCTGGCACCCGACCACCACGGCTCCCACGACAGGGGGGTCTCGTAGATTGCGACACCGAGCACCAGTTCCGGGTGCAGCGCTGCTGCGGCGAGCGCCACGTTCCCACCGTACGAATGGCCGATGACCACAGCCGGTCGACCAGCCAGGAGCGCCACCAGATCGTCGACCTGGGACCCCATGTCGAACGGGCCGAGGTGCGGCACTGACCGCCCGTACCCGCGGCGGTCGTAGCGCAACACGCGAAAGTCGTGGTCGAGGCGGCGGCTGAGCCGCAGCATGCCAGCCGAGCGATCCATCGCCCCATGCACGAGCGCCACCAACGGGTGCTGCGGATCACCTGCCTCCTCGGAGTGGATCGGTGCGGTGTAGCCCTGCGGGTGGCGCGTCATGCGACGCGCACGATACGCAGCACATCGGTGCTGGCGCCACTGGGGCGATCAGGAGCGCCAGCGAGTACCAGCACCGTGTCGCCCGAGCCGATCAGCCCGGCATGCACCGCCCGCTCCACGGCGTACCACACCAGGTCATCGGTGGTGTGATAGGTGCCCACCTCCAACGACCGCACACCCCAACTGAGCGCCATCGTGCGCACGGTGACAGGATCGGGCGACAGGCCGATCAGTAACGGCACCGGGCGAAACCTGGCCATCGCCAGCGCGGTGCGGCCCGTGCGTGTGCAGCACAGGATCGCCGTGGCACCGGCATCGACTGCTGCCATCCCAGCCGCGTGGGTGATGGCCATCGTGATCCGGTCGGGGCCCTCGGGCCATTGGCCGCGTTGGATGCGACCCAGCCGCGATGCCCATTGGGAATAGCTCGCCTCGCGCTCGGCGCGAGCGGCGATGCGGTTCATCGTGCGCACCACTGCGGGCGGGTCGACACCGACCGCCGTCTCGGCCGACAGCATCAGCGCGTCTGTTCCGTCGAACACTGCGTTGGCGATGTCGCTGACCTCGGCGCGTGTGGGCGACGGCGACGTGATCATGCTCTCCATCATCTGGGTGGCGGTGATGACTGGAACCCCAACCTCCACACAGTGGCGGATGATCCGCTTCTGCAGGTGCGGCACATCCTCCAGCGGGCACTCGATCCCCAGGTCGCCGCGAGCCACCATGACAGCGTCGGCCTCGGCGGCGATCTCCTCCAGAGCCTGCACGGCGGGCATCGTCTCGATCTTGGCCACCAGGCGCGTGGCGTGCGGCAGGATCGCTTCGCGCACCACGCGCAGATCGTGCGCTGCGCGTACGAACGACACGGCGAGGAAGTCGACGCCGGCCTCGGCCATTGCGGCGCCGAGGCGCAGGTCTTCCTCCGTGGGTGTCGTCAGACGAAGTCGCTCGGACGGCAGATGCACGCCGGGGCGACCCTGCACGAAGCCACCAGTCAGCACTTGACAGGTCACTCGTTCGGCGCCGACGGCGTCGACCCGCAGGCTGATCGCTCCGTCTCCGAGCACCACCCGGTCACCCGGTTGCAGATCATCGAGCAGTGTCGGGTAGTCGACCGTGATCAGCTCACCCGTCGACGCCCCCTCGGCCGGGGTGAGCTGCACGTTGGCTCCACCGACCAAATCGCAACCACCCTGCGGGAACGCCCCCGATCGGACCTTCGGGCCGGGTAGATCAGCCAGGACAGCACACACCCTGCCCGTGCGTTGCGCCGATGCCCGCACATCGCGAAGGCGACCGAGGTGTTCCTCCAACGTCCCATGGCTGAGGTTCAGGCGCACCACGTCGGTTCCGGCGAGCAGTAACTCGTCGAGCACCTCGGGTGACTGGCTGGCCGGTCCCAGAGTGGCGACAATCTTCGTGCGGGTCTCGGTGTACGCGGTCATAGCTGCTTATCTAGTCGGCATGGAGTTGATGTTGATACGACATGGTCTACCAGTACGACGTGAGTTGAGCGAGGGAATCGCCGACCCCGAGCTCGCACCTGCCGGGCTCGAACAGGCTCGCCACCTTGCCCGGTATCTGGACTCGGAACCGATCGATGCGATCTACAGCAGCCCGCTGCGACGGGCGCGCCAGACGGCGTTGCCCCTCTCCGAGGCCAAGGGACTGCCGATCACGGTGGTCGACGACGTCGCCGAGTCCGATCGCAACTCCAGCGAGTATGTGCCCATCGAAGAACTGAAGGCCACCAACGACCCACGTTGGGCGGCGATGGTGCGCGGCGATTGGGTGGGGGGCGAAGAGTCGCTCGAGCAGTTCCAGCACCGCGTCGTCGCCGCGGTCGAGGGGTTGATCGATGCACACCCGGGTCAGCGCATCGCCGTCACATGCCATGGCGGCGTGATCAACATGTACCTCGCCCACATCCTCGGGCTGGGGCCGAAGCAGTCGCTGTTCTATCCCAACTACACCAGCATCCACCGCGTCGCCGCCTCGCGCCGCGGGCACCGTAACGTCGTCACTATGAACGAGACATCGCACCTGCGCGGAACCGGTCTGCCGATGGGTTTGGTGCAGCAGGGATGAGCGCGCAACTACACGACCTCATCGACTATCTCGATGGCTCGCCGTCGCCGTGGCATGCGGTCGCATCCACTGTCGCCAGACTGCAGGCCGCAGGGTTCGCCGCAGTCGACGAGACCGCTGCATGGGCTGAGCTTCCCGCACGCGGGTATGTCGTGCGCGGCGGAGCGCTGGTCGCCTGGAGCCGAGGCGCGAACGCTGGGCCAACCTCACCACTGCGAATCGTCGGCGCACACACCGACTCGCCGGGACTGCACGTCAAGCCGCGACCCGACACGGGTGCCCTCGGGTGGAAGCAACTCGCGGTGGAGGTGTACGGCGGCGCGTTGTTGAACTCGTGGCTTGACCGCGACCTCGGCATCGCCGGTCACATCGTGCTGGCCGACGGCTGCACCTCGCTCGTACGGGTCGATTCGCCCGTAGCACGCGTGCCGCAGTTGGCGATCCACCTCGACCGCGAGGTCAATGAGAAGGGCGTGATCCTCGACAAGCAGCAGCACCTCACACCGGTGTGGGGTGTCGGCACGTCAGGCGACGGCGAGTTCCGCGAATGGCTCGCAGTGCAAGCCGGTGTCGGCGCGACAGACATCGCCACCTGGGATCTGTGCTTGTACGACATCACCGCCGCGGCACTCCTCGGCCCAGCAGCAGATCTGCTGGCGTCGGGCCGACTCGACAACCAGGTGTCGTGCTGGGCGGCAACCGCTGCCATCTGCACCGCTCCGCCCACGGACGGCGCCACCGCGGTCATCGCCCTGTTCGACCACGAGGAGGTCGGCTCCGAGAGCACCACCGGCGCTGCCGGGCCGCTCCTCGAACACACACTGGAACGGCTGGCGTTGGCGTTCGATGCCCACCGCGGGCAGTACCTGGCGCAACTCGCGGCCAGCACCTGCTTCTCGTGCGACAACGCGCACAGCGTGCACCCGAACTACCCCGAGCGCCACGAACCTGGCCACCGTCCGATGGTGAACCAGGGTCCGGCGATCAAGCTGAACCACAACCAGCGTTACGCCACCTCGGCTGCCACCGCGGCACTCGCGCAGCGGGTCTTCGATGCCGCCGGGGTGCCCTGGCAGGTGTTCGTCAGCCGCAACAACATGCCCTGCGGCAGCACGATCGGCCCGATCACCGCCACGCGGTTGGGCATCGCCACCGTCGACGTCGGCGTACCACAACTCAGCATGCACAGCGCCCGCGAGCTGTGCGGGACCAAGGATCCGGTGTGGCTGGCCGATGGCCTGTCAGCCTGGTTCGCCGGCGCGCTCTAGGAAGTCCTGGTTCCGGTTTCCGGGACCCGACCTGCCCAGAAACCCGTGTGGGAAGATTCCTTCCCAGAAACCGACGCGCAGACCGTCAGTAGCCGGCGCGGGACTGGGCGACGTCGAACAGGCGCTGGAGTTCGGCGTGCACATCGGCGGTGAGTTGGCGTGAGGCCTCGCGCTGTTCCTTGGCGCTCTGCCCCTCGACCACGGGTACGGACATCGGCTTGCCGACCATCACGTACATCTTGCGCGGGAAGATGAACTTGGCACCTTTGGGCATCGCCCGCTCGCTGCCACCGATACCCACCGGGATGATCGGCGCGCCGGTCTTCATCGAGATGTAGGCCGCGCCCTCGAACAGCGGCTGCACAACCAGACCGCTCTTGCGCTCACCCTCGGGGAACAGCACCAACGGCTCGCCTCCCTCGATGACCGCGATGCAGCGCTTCAGCGCCTCGCGATCAGCCGTGCCGCGGCTAACGGGGAACCCGCCGAGCGCGGTAAGCAGCTTGCCGAAGTACGGGTTGCTCCACCACTTGTCGGCCCCCATGAACCGCATCCGCTTGGTGTACACACCGGACGACACCGGGGTGTCGATGATGCTGCGGTGCGTGGGAGCGAGGATGAACGGACCTTCCTTGGGGAAGTGCTCGCGGCCCTCGATCTGCATTCGGCACCACAGCCGGCAGAAGACAGTGACGATCCCGCGGACGGTGTGGTACGCCACCTTGTCGGGGAAGCTGGTGCCGGCCAGCTTGGTGGAGACCTTCGTCATCCCTGCTCCGCTCTCTCGCTGGTCATCAGTCCCTCGATGTATGCGAGCACCGCAGCGATGCCCATACCCGTGGTGTCTACCACGATCGACCCGTCGGGCATTACGAGCGGGCTGTCGCTGCGGCTGCTGTCGTGGTGGTCGCGAGCGGCGATGGAGCGCTCGATCTCGTCGACATCGCCACCGGCCTCCGCCACGCGACGCTCGGCGCGGGTGCGTGGCGAGGCGGTGAGGTACAGCTTCAGCTCCGCGTCGGGGAACACCACCGACCCGATGTCGCGACCTTCGATGACTCCCCCGCCGCGGGTGGCGGCCCAGGCTCGCTGACGCTCACGCATCTCGGCGCGCACCTCGCTGTTGGCGGCCACCTGGCTGACTGCAGCGGTGACCTCCGGTGTGCGGATGGCGGCCGTGGCGTCGAGCCCGTCCACGAACACACCACGAGCGCCGACCTCGAGTGTCACCGAGCGCGCCAACTCGCCAATGAGCGCAGTGTCTGCGAGGTTGAGGCCACGCTGCATCGCGCAGAACGTGACGGCGCGATACATCGCACCCGTGTCGAGGTATTCGAGGCCCAGCTTGGCCGCCAAGGCCTTGCCGATCGTGCTTTTCCCGGCCCCTGCAGGGCCGTCGATGGCGACGACGTTGCTCACTGGGCCAGGCATTACCAGCTCGTCCCCTGGGGCAGACCTTCGCTGTACCCGGCGGCGCTCTGCACGCCGACGACCGCGCGCTGGGCGAACTCCGAGATGTCGGCAGCACCTGCATACGTACACGCGGAACGGACACCGGCGACGATGTCGTCGATGATGTCCTCTACACCGGGACGCTCAGGATCGAGGTACATGCGCGATGTGCTGATCCCTTCCTCGAAGAGCTCCTTGCGAGCCCGTTCGAACGCCGTCTCGCTGCGGTTGCGGATCTTCACGGCACGGTTGCTGGCCATGCCGAAGCTCTCCTTGTAGAGGCGGCCATCCGGATCGCGCAGGGTGTCGGCGGCCGATTCGTACGTACCCGCCAACCACGAGCCGAGCATCACGTTGGCGGCGCCTGCGGCGAGGGCCAGCGCGACATCGCGCGGGTGGCGCACACCACCATCGGCCCAGATCACCTTGCCGAGACGAGCGGCCTCGCTGGAGCAGTCGTGGACCGCACTGAACTGCGGGCGGCCGACACCGGTCATCATGCGAGTCGTGCACATCGCGCCGGGGCCGACGCCCACCTTGATGATGTCGGCACCGGCGTTGATCAGGTCGCGGGTACCTTCGGCGGTGACCACGTTGCCGGCCACGATCGGGGTGTCCGGGCACGCGGCCCGCACTTCCTCGATCGCCCGCAGCGTGCGGATCTGGTGGCCGTGCGCCGTGTCGATCACCAGCACATCAGCGCCGAAGCCGACGAGTGCCTTGGCCTTGGGGCCGGGGTCGCCGTTGATGCCGACGGCGACAGCCACCATCAACTGACCGTTCTTGTCGACGGCCGGCGTGTAGATCGTGCTGCGCAGCGCGCCAGTACGCGTGGCGCACCCGATGAGGCGTCCCTCGCCGTCGACCACCGGAGCGACCGACAGACGCTGTCCGCTCAGGCGGTCGTACACCTCCTGCGGAGCGGTGCCGTCGGGCAACACCACCAGCTCGCGACTCATCACGTTCTTCAGCTGGGTGAAGCGGTCGTAGCCGGCACCGTCACCCTCGGTGAAGATGCCGACCGGACGACCATCATCGTCCACCACCATGACCGCGCCGTGCGCACGCTTGTGGATCAGGCCGAGCGCGTCGCCGATGGTGTGCGCCGGGCTGAGCGTGATGGGCGTGTCGTACACCAGGTGGCGGCTCTTCACGTACTCGATCACCGTCTTGGTGATGTCGAGCGGAATGTCCTGCGGTAGCACCGTGAGGCCACCGCGACGAGCGACGGTCTCGGCCATCCGGCGGCCGGCGACAGCGGTCATGTTGGCCACCACTACCGGGATCGATGTGCCCAAGCGGTCGGGAGTCGACAGATCGACCGAGAAGCGCGATGGCACTTCGCTGAGGCTGGGCACCATGAAGACGTCGCTGTACGTCAGGTCGTACGGCGGAGTGGTACCGAGGAATCGCATCAGTGGGTCGTCCTTTGCGGGGCGGTGGGTTCCCTGGAAACGGGCGGGCCAAGGCTACCGCCACCCGGCTAGGTTGAAGGTCGTGGTCACACCGGTCGTTCTTGTACATGGATGGGGTGGATCGTTCGCGGCCACATGGCAGCGCAGCGGGTTCACCGAACTTCTCAGCGACGCTGGTCGCCCGGTCATCGGCATCGATCTGCTCGGTCACGGCACGGCGCCGAAGCCGCACGAACCCGAGGCCTACACCGACCTTGGTGCGCGAGTACTCGAGGCCTTGCCCGACGACCCGGTCGATGCCGTCGGCTTCTCGCTCGGGGCGATCACGTTGCTGCGTCTGGCCGCACAGCATCCGCACCGATTCCGCAAGATCGTGCTGGCAGGTGTGGGCCGCAACGTGCTCGAACGTGACGAGGAGAACTCCCGGAGGATGATCGCCGGAGTCGAGGGCACCGCTCCCGACGACGACACCATGGCTCACGTGTTCGGCAACTACGCGCGCTCCGACGGCAACGATCCGAAGGCACTCGCTGCGTTGCTGCGCTGCACCGCCAGCACGCCGATCACCCCGTCGCTGCTCGGCGCGGTCACCTGCCCGACACTCGTCGTCATCGGCGACAAGGACTTCGCGGGGCCCGGCGATCCGTTAGTCGCCGCACTCCCCCAGGCCACGCTGAAGGTGCTGCGCAACGTCGACCACTTCGCCACCACGGAGGCCTTCGGGTTCATCGACGCTGCCCTCGAGTTCCTCGACGCCCTGCCTACATGAACACTGGCCCTGCATGACGATCGGCCCTGCATGAAGACCGGCCGCACATGACCATCGGCACGTCCGTCGACCGGGCGTTGGAGATCCTCCGCTCCGGTGGCCTGGTGGGGATCCCCACCGAGACGGTCTACGGCCTGGCTGCCGATGCATCGAACCCGGACGCCGTGCGGCGAGTGTTCGCGGCCAAGGGTCGGCCAGCTGATCACCCGCTGATCGTGCACATCGCCGACGCGGAACAACTCACGCACTGGGCGGCCGAAGTTCCGCCTGCGGCGGCAGTGCTGGCCGAGACGTGCTGGCCCGGCCCGCTCACCCTGTTGCTGCCGAAGGCGCCACATGTGCTCGCTCTCGTGACCGGCGGCCGCGACACCGTCGGTGTGCGTGTGCCCGCCCACCCGCTCACGACCGAACTGCTCACACGTTTCGGGGGTGGCCTCGCGGCACCCTCGGCGAACCTGTTCGGACGGGTCAGCCCCACGACCGCCGAGCACGTGCACGACGATCTGGGTGCGCTCGTGGAGTACGTCCTCGACGGCGGCCGCTGCCCAGTGGGTGTCGAGAGCACCATCGTCGACTGCACGGTGGATCCCCCGCAGATCCTGCGTCCGGGGGGCATCCCCTCCGAGCAGATCTCTGCACTGCTCGACGGTCGCGTGGCCGCACCCAGTGGCCCCAGCCGCGCCGCTGGCATGCTCGCCTCCCATTACGCACCGGCCGCCAGGGTGCTGCTGGTGGACGACTCGGCAGCTGCGCTCAGCCTTGCCGCCCAGTACATAGACGCTGTGGTGATCGATCGCACGGACGACCTGGTGGAGTACGCGCGCTCGCTCTACGCCGACCTGCGACGCGCCGATGGCTTGGGCACCTCGGTCATCATCGCGGTGATGCCGTCACCCGGTGGGCTCGGACACGCCATACGCGATCGGCTCACCAAAGCGGCTCATTGAGTCCCGCGACCCATGTGTCGCGAACCGCGTCGATATCGGGCGGCGGCACTATTCCCGCGCCGTCCTCCTCCACCGCCACGACGGTGAGGCTGATCGTGGTGGCACCGGCATCCGGCACGAGATCCAAACGGCACCAGCAGGGAGCCGGTTCGTGCAGGAACACTTCCAACATGTACGGCGGCTCATCGACCAGCACCTCACCGATCCACGACGTCACGATGAGCAGTGCCTCGAACGCCTCGGCGGGCAACACATCGATGGTGAACGACGGATTGTCGTGCTGGACGTTGCGCGCCGGACCACGCCGGTGCGTGCGCGACTGCGGTTCGGTTCTCGGCTCGACGACTGGCGCAGGTTCTGCAGGCGGCTCGGCGAGAAGGCGGAGCGCCTCGTCGTAGGCCACGTTCACCGCTTGCATCGCGGCAGCGTCACCTCCCAGGTCGGGGTGCAGCTCACGGGCCAAGCGTCGCCGGGCAGCACCGAGCGTGGCGGCATCGGACATCGCCGGCACACCCAGCACCGCAAATGGGTCGTGCGTCACTTCCAGCCCGTGAACTGAGTGCCGGGTGGGTCGAGGGCCCACTCGGCGGCCTCACCCCACTGGCCGTCGAACACGACCTCACTCAGCGGCCGACGACGTACTGGGCCATGTCGTCCGGCCGGCCTGCCCAACGTGACACATGCCGAGAGGGCTGCCTCGGCGGGGATCTGGAGGAGTTCGCGCAGTTCCTGCTCGACCAGCGAATGCCACATGGTGACCGCACCGCCAAAGCCGAGACCCCGTGCAGCGAGCAGCAGGTTCTGCACTGCGGGGTAGACCGACGCGCCTTCATAGGGATTCGCTTCGCGGTATCGCAACAGGCACACCACCACGATGACCGGCGCCTCGTGGAAGTGCTCGACGTAGTGCTGCATCGTGGCCGCCATACGCGACTTGGGCGAGTCGGCCACCGTCCCGCTGCCGGCGCCATACCCGTCGGCGGCCTCTTTGTGCTGCCACGCAGCGCGGGCCGCACGACCGAGCGCGGCCCTGGCCTGCAACGCCGGCTCGCTGTCACGCAACACGATGTACCGCACGTGTTGGCGGTTGCTGCCGCTCGGGGCGCGAGTCGCGTGCCACAAGATCTGGACGAGGTCGTGTTCCTCGACCGGGTCGTCGGTATAGCGGCGAATCGTGCGGGTCGTGGCCAGCCCTTCCAGCAGTTCGTTCACCGGCGCGCCCTTCTCAGCTGCTGGCATCACTTGCCCGTGAACGTCGGCGGACGCTTCTCCATGTAGGCGGTCACGGCCTCGCGGAAGTCGTCCGTGCGCAACAACGGCAGCAACTGCAGGAACACATGGTGCACGTTCTGGTCGAACGTCTCGGTCTCAGCGGCGCGCATCATTCGCTTGATCGCCCGCACGGCCAGCGGCGCGTTGGCGGCGATCTCCAACGCCATGTCGCGAACTGCATCGGTGAACGCGTCGTCGGCCACCACATGGTTGACGAGCCCCAGCTGTTCTGCCTCGGAAGCGCTGAGCGTGCGGCCGGTGAACGCGATCTCGGCGGCTTTTGCATACCCGACCATGCGCGGCAGCAACCAGGTACCACC
>CAIXHI010000322.1 GCA_903919215.1 uncultured Acidimicrobiaceae bacterium | reverse complement strand
TGCGCCTCGGCGAGCACGCTGTCGTCATCGCACACTCGGCTGACCAGGCCGATGCGCAGCGCCTCGTCGGCCTCGACACGCTTGGCGGTGTACAACAGATCGAGCGCGTGCTCCACGCCGATCAGCTTGGGCAACAACCAGGACAGTCCGTACTCCGCAGGGATGCCGAGCTTGGCGTAGGCGGTGGAGATGCGGGCGCTGCGGGCCATGAAGCGGATATCGCACACGAGTGCCTGCACGATGCCGATACCGGCGCAGGCTCCGTTGATCGCGGCGATCATCGGCTTGGGAATCGTGAGCGCATAGTGCTGCGAACGGCGACCGGTCAGGACCAGCCCGCCGCCACCGACGACACCCGCCAGCCGCTTTGAGTCGAGGCCGGGGCAGAACGACGTTCCCGCGCCGGTGAGCACGATCGCGCGCACCTCTGCGTCGACTGCCGCACGGTCGAGCGCAGCCCAGTACTGGCGCTCCATGTCGTGGTTCCACGCGTTGTGGCGACCTGGGTTGTCGAGGGTGATCGTGCACACCGCGTCGGCGACGTCGTAGTGCACGTACTCGGGAATGTCGTCGGTCATGGATGGTCTCCGTGGTCGGGACCGGCAGCGGGTCCCGGTGTCGTGATGGGTGACACCGTATTCGCGTACCCGTCCAGCGCCCAATGGACACTGCGTTCGAGCAGCGCGGGGTCGAGCGTCTCACCCGGGCGCAGAGGGCGCGTGCCCAGCAGCCACCCGCCGAACAGGAAGTGCAGCGTGGCCAACAGATCCATCGCATCGCCAGAGGTGAAACCTTCGGTGAGCAACACATCGAGCACCTTCTGCGACACGCGATCGGCCGCTCGGGAGCGGCGTTGGGTCGACAGCACGCGTGCGCCAACACCGGGGTAGTGCTCGAATACTCGGTGCATGCGCAGCAGCACCTCGACGATGGTGTCGCTCCATGTGAGCGATGCCGGTACGTCGACATCGATCTCGCGGGCAACTCGTTCGCACAACCGATCGAGGAGGTCGTCGCGCCCATTGACGTAGTGGTACACGGCGGGGCTGGAGATGCCCAGCGCGTCGGCCACGGCCTTGACCGTCAGCGCCTCGAGACCGAGGTTGGCAACCAGCGGCAGCGCTGCGTCGAGGATGTCGTCGCGTGTCAGCGGCAACGGTTGTGTGCCGCCGCGGCTACGGCGCTGGCGCGTGGAGAGGGCTGGAGAGGTGATCACGGTTCGTGCAGACATGGGCTTGACCAGAACCATTTATGCATATTAAATGACCAAGGTCAACCGGCCTCGGGGAAGCCTCGGGGGAACGAAGCGGCGAATACCGAGCAGTGAACAAGGGGATGTGGATGACGGCTGAACTGACAGCGGACGACCTCAAGGCGTACGCCTCGACGATCGGCGGGTTGCGACCCGTGCCGGTCGCGGTCACCACTGTGCACGGCGGCCGCGCCAACGGCCTGATCACCCTGTCGGGTGGTCCGGCCAGCATTATCCCCGAGGCGCCGCGCCTGGTGGTCAGCATCACCACCTACAACTTCAGCCACGACCTGATCCGCGACGGTGGCGTGTTCATCCTGCACACGTTGTCGAATGCCGCCGAACTGATCGAGACGTCGCTGGAGATCATCCGCACGCTCGGTGGTCGCACCGGGCGCGACGGCGACAAGATCAGTGGGTTGCGCACACGCCCCGGCGTCACCGGTGCTCCCATCCTGCTCGATGCTCTCACCTACGTTGAGGCCAGGGTGATCCGTTCACTCGATAACGAGGAGAACACGTTCTTCGTCGGCGACGTCGTCGGCGCAGGTCGCTTGAACGCTGGCGGCAAGCTCGACATCGGTGCGGCGTGGACCGGTCTCGGCAAAGAGTGGACCGACGCGTACGAGCACGACCACGAAGCGCAGATCGACGACAGCCGCGCTCGCCGCGGCCTACCCACAAGCCACTCCTGAAAGGCGACTACACCATGCAGCAATGTCCGATCGCTCACGGCTACCACCCACTCGAGCGCGACACCGTGCTCGACCCGTACCCTGCGTTCAACCGGTTGCGCGACGACGGCCCGGTGTTTTTTCTGCCCGAGCTGGATCACTACATCGTCACCAAGTACGACGATGTGGAGAAGATCCTGCTCGACCGCGACACGTGGAGCGCGTCCAACGCGTCGTCGCCGCTGTTGCCCATCTGCCAGGCGGCGCAAGATGTGCTGGCGCAGGGCTACCACCGTGTGCCCACACTCAACAACAGCGACCCGCCGCGCCACCCACTGATGCGCAAGTCGCTGCTCTCGGTCATCACACCGCGTCGCCTCAACGAGCTCGAGCCGGTGTTGTTCGCCTACTGCGAGAACCTCGTG
>CAIXHI010000321.1 GCA_903919215.1 uncultured Acidimicrobiaceae bacterium | reverse complement strand
GTACCCGGGCCCGTCGGGCACCTCGCTGGACCAGACGGTGTCGAGCCCATCGGTGTGGCGCCGCACGCGAGCCAGATGCTGAGCAGTGACGAGCGGGCCCATCGCTGTGGTCGACAACGTCGGGTCGCCCACGGTGAACCCCTTCGCCGCCTCGATGAACAACTCCATGAAGCGGTCGTACGCGCTGCGCTGCACGAGGATGCGGCTGCGAGCACAACAGTCCTGACCGCTGTTGTCGAACACCGCACTGGGTGCGGCAGCGGCGGCCTTCTCGAGGTCGGCATCGGCGAAAACGATGTTGGCGCTCTTGCCACCGAGTTCGAGCGTGATGCGCTTCACCTGCTCGGCGCAGCCGGCCATGATCCGCTTCCCCACGGCCGTACTGCCGGTGAAGGCAACCTTGCGAACATCGGGATGCTCCACCATCCGCCAGCCCACGTCCTGGCCCGTGCCGACCACGATGTTCAGCACACCCTCCGGGATGCCGGCGGCCAGGGCCAACTCCCCCAGGCGGATGGTGGAGAGCGGCGTGATCTCGGCCGGCTTCAACACGGCCGTGTTGCCAGCGGCGAGTGCTGGGCCGATCTTCCACGACGCCATCAGCATCGGAAAGTTCCAGGGTGTGATCAGACCCACGACACCGAGCGGTTCGGGGAACGTCAGGTTCACTCCCCCGGCCACGGGCAAGGTGTTGCCTCCCTGCTTCTCGATCGCACCTGCGAAGTAGTGGATCGTGTCGGCGGCAGCGTTGGCACACCACACGCTGTTGCCGATCGTCATCCCCATGTTGCGGGTCTCGAGTTCACCGAGTTGCTGCGCCTCGGCGGCGATGAGGTCGGCGAAGCGGCGCATCAGCCGAGAACGGTCGGCGGGGCTGATGGCACGCCAACGCGGTCCGGCAGCTTTCGCCTTTGCAACGGCGGTATCGAGGTCGCCGGCAGTGGCCAATGGCTGTTCGGCGAAGGCTTCGGCCGTGGTCGGGTTGTACAAGATCAAGGACGACACCGCGTGGAGGGTAGCCCTGACCACCGTCGCGTGCGACAGAATGGCTACATGTCGCAGCCACCCCCGCTCATCGCCGTGTGCGCTCGCGTGCTCACGTTCTCCGACGAGGGCAAGCGCGACGCATTCTCCAGCAGCCAGCCCTACAGCCGAGCCGTCGCCCGAGCCGGCGGAATCCCGGTGTTGGTGCCGCCGATCAAGGAACTCTCGTCGAACGCGGCCACCGTGCTGCAGCACTTCGACGGCGTGCTGTTGCCGGGCGGCGGCGATGTCGACCCCACTCGTTACGGACAGGAGCCCGATGAGGACACCGTGTACGGCATCGTCAAGGCGCACGACGACCTCGACATCGCGATCTGTCACGCGGCCATCGAACTCGACCTACCGATGCTTGCCCTGTGTCGGGGCATGCAGGTGCTCAACGTCGCACTCGGCGGCACCTTGGTGCAGGACATCGCGAACAGCGATCACTGGATGCGCGAGCACACGGTGACGCTCGTCGAGGGCTCCAAGATCGCCAAGGCGGTCGGCACCACACACCTCGAGCACTGTCACTCCGTGCACCATCAGGGTCTCGCCACGCTGGCGCCTTCGCTCGTCGCCTGTGGCTGGTCCGAGGACGGGCAACTCGAGGCGGTCGAGTTGCCGACGTCGTCCTGGATCGTCGGAGCCCAGTGGCACCCGGAGGACACGGCGCCCAACAAGCCACAGCAGCAGGCGCTCTACGACGAACTGGTGCGTCGAGCGGCCGCTCGCGCCCACGCCATAGGCTGAGCCGATGGCCGCCCCGTTGGTGCTGATCGTCGGCCGGTTGTCCGCTGAGGCCAAGGGTGTGCGCGGAGAGCCGTTTGCTGTCGGCCGCCGCTATTTCGAAGCCGTGACTCGTGCCGGCGGGGTGCCGCTGATGCTGCCACCGATCACCTCATTGGCGGCGGAAATGTCGGCACTGCTCGGGCGTGTCGACGCGGTGGTCCTGCACGGCGGCGGCGACGTCGATCCTCGGCGCTACGGCCAGCAACCCACGGCCGACCAGCTCTACGGCATCGTCGCCGAACACGACGAGGTGGAGATTGCCGTGGTCCACGCTGCCGTCGAGCGCGACATGCCGGTGTTGGCCGTGTGCCGCGGGCTGCAAGTGCTCAACGTGGCCCTCGGTGGCACGCTGCAACAAGACATCGGCACCGAAGCGCACTGGTTCGCGCACCATGAGGTGGCACTGACACCGGGCTCGCGTTTGGCAGTCGCCGTGGGCACTGGGCACCCGCGCCGCTGCCACTGCGTGCACCATCAGGCACTCGACCGTGTGGCCGACGCACTCACCGTCGTCGGCACCACCGCTGACGGCATCGTGCACGCGTGCGAGTTCGACGCGGCGTCGTGGATCGTGGGCACCCAGTGGCACCCCGAGGACGACGCTGCCGACGACCCCGAACAACAAGCCCTGTTCGACGCCCTCATCCGCCACACCTGACCCCCCGACGAGCCCACCCCCGCCCCCCCAGGTTGGGCGCGATTCGTGTCGTTCCTGGCAGCCCCAACTCGCCCCACTCCAGGTTGGGCGCGATTCGTGTCGCTGCTGTCCGGCCCAGCTCCCACGGGTGCGGAACTATGCCGGACCTGGCACGAAGCGCGCCCGTTGGAATTGCGGCGCGGTCGATATGGTGCGCGGTACTTCCCCCCATGAGGTCGCTCCAGCCAGGAGGAAGGTCATGCCCATATGGAGGAACCCACTCGACGAGTGGTTTCGTACGCACCACGGAGTCATCAGCTCACCGCAGCTGCAGTTGCTCGGCTGCTCCGCCCGCACCGTGTATCGAATGGTCGAGCGCAATGAGCTCCACACACTCCTCCCAGGAGTGTTTCTGTCCGCTCAATGGCCGTTAGGTCCTGAGCAGAAGATGGTCGCTGCGTGCGCCAGGAATCCCCTCGCGATGATCGGCTTCACCACGGCCGGTGGGCTGTGGGGCTATCGAAAGGTAGGTACGAAGGGGCTGCACCTGCTCGTGCCGCACGGGTGCAGCCCCGAGTTGGAGGGCATCGTGGTGCACCGGTGTCGGAGGATCGACTCGGTGGACATCGTCGAACGGGCGGACGGGATCCGGCTGACCAGCCCACCGCGCACACTGTTCGACAGCGCCGACATGCTCGGCCTCTCCGCCGCACGGTCGGTGATGGAGCAGATCCTCCACGAACGCATGTGCACCCTGCCGACGCTGGTGGACACCTATCGCCGCCTGGCCCACCCGAACCGTCCCGGCACGCGCACCATGGCGGCAGTGCTCGCATCGCGGCCAATGTGGCGCGCTGCGCTGCAGTCGCATCTCGAGCAGTTGGTGTTGGAGGCCATCGAGCGCCAGGGCCTGCCGACGCCCGTCACCCAGTGCGCCATCCAACTCCCGTCCGGTCGCACGATTCATGCCGACTTCGGTTGGCCGGAGTGGAAGGTCGCCCTCGAAGTCGACGATCCCACCTGGCATGACGGTGCCGACAACCGTAGGAACGACGCTTGGCGTGATCGCAAGGCCACCGCCACCGGTTGGGCGGTCGCCCGAGTGGCTCGCCTCGACGTGGAAGGTCCGCTTGACGAGGCCATCCGAGACATCGCCGACATCCTTCAGCATCGCCAGCGCCACGCCGCATGATCAGCCCGGTTCTACGGGCGCGGTTTTGCGCGGCGGTGTCAGGGGGCGGCGTGGATCAGCCAGTCGGGGAAGAACCCGATGGCCAGGGTGAAGCCCACCGAGAGGGTGATGGCGACACACAGCAACGCCGGAACGCGCACGGCCTCGCGGGCGTCGTCGCCGGCCTCGGGCTCGGCGATCCACATGCTGATCATGATCCGCAGATACAGGAAGGCAGCGATCACGGCCGACACCATGGCAATGATGGCGATGGCGTAGCTGTGCACCCTCACTGCGTCGCCGATGACGCCGAACTTGGCGACGAAGCCGCTGGTGAGCGGCACACCCGCCTGGGCGAGCAGCAACACCGTCATGCCGAGCGCCAGCGCTGGCTTGCTGCGACCCAGGCCTCGGAAGCCAGCCAGATCGGTGGCACCGTCGCCGGTGCGACTCACGGCGGTGACCACGCCAAAGGTGCCACCGACGAGCACGGTGTAGACCAACAGGTACATCAGCACCGACGAGACACCGGTACTGGCGAGACCCTTGTTGGCATCGTGTGCTGCGGCCTCGACACCGACCAGGAGGTAACCGGCGTGGCTGATCGAGGAGAACGCCAGCATGCGCTTGACGTTCGTCTGCACCACGGCCATCACCGAGCCACCGACGAGCGTGAGCACGGCGATGGTCCAGATAGCGGGGCGGTAATCCTGCGCCCAGTGCGGCAGACCCTGCAGCAACACTCGCAGCATGGCCGCGAACGCTGCGGCCTTGCCGACCGACGCCATGAACGCGGTGACCGGTGTGGGGGCACCTTGGTACACATCGGGCGACCAAAAGTGGAACGGTACGGCGGCCACCTTGAACGCAAGACCGACGATGAGCAGCGCGACGCCAGCGAGCGCCAGCGTCTCCTTGCTGTGGTCAAGGATCGGGTTCAAGCGGAAGTAGGTCTCGATCCTGCCGAGGTTCGTGCTGCCGGACGAGCCGTAGATCAGGGCGATGCCGTACAGCAGAAAGGCCGACGAGAAGCCACCGAGAATGAAGTACTTGAGACCGCTCTCCTGGCTGTCAGCACGCTTGCGATGGCTCGCGGCCATCACGTACAGGGCGAGTGACAGGATCTCCAGGCCGAGGAACAACACGATCAGGTCGTTGGCCGAGGCCATGACGATCGCCCCGAGCGCGGCGAGCAGGTACAGCGAGTACAACTCGGGGCCGTCGATCCCCTCCCGACGCAGATAGTCGTCGGTGAGCAACGCAGCCATGACTACGCCGACACACACCGTGATCGCGATCCAGATGCCAGCCTTGTCGAGCCACATCGCGTCGCCCACGAGCGTCTTGGCGCCCTGATGGTTGATCCGGTCCCAGAGGATGAACGACATCACCGCAGCGGCAGTACCCACGGCCACCGTGAACAGCGCGTACGCGCGCTTCGGCCACGCCGGTGTGAGCGCGGCGACCAGCAGCAGCACCATGGCGCCGCCGAGCAGGATGATGAGCGGCGTGAGCGCGAACCAATCAACCTTGGGTCCGTGCAGTGTGTCGGCGGCGAGCAATGCGCCCATCAGCCCTCTCCCCCGTTGGAAATGACCGGCTCAGCGGGGGCCGGGATCTTGAAATCGCTGTGCTGCGCGACGTGCTCGAGCAGCTTGTCGACCGAGGGCTGAATGCGGTCGATCATCGGCTTGGGGTACAGACCGCAGAACACGATGAGGCCGATGAAGGGCAGCAGCAGCATGCCCTCCTTCCACTTCAGCTCGGCGAACGACTTGTTGTCCTCGTCGGGCTCACCGTGGAAGACACGCTGGTACGCCCACAGCAGATACAGCGCAGCGAGGATGACGCCGGCAGTGGCCACCACGACCCACCAACGGGCAGTGCCGAACGAGCCGATGAGCACCATGAACTCGCCGACGAAACCGTTGAGGCCGGGGACGCCGATGCTGGACAGCATCACCACGGTGAAGGCAGCGGCGAAGATCGGGGCGACCTTCTGTAGACCCTTCAGCTTGGAGATCTCACGGGTATGGCGGCGGTCGTAGATCATCCCGACGAGGATGAACAGCGCGCCGGTGCTGATGCCATGGTTGACCATCTGCATCACGCCGCCGGTGATGGCAGTCGCGGTCAGCGCGAACGTACCGAGGACGATGAATCCGAGGTGCGCCACCGAGGAATACGCGACGAGTCGCTTCAAGTCGGTTTGCATCGTGGCGGCGATCGCGCCCCAGATGATGCCGATCACGGCGAGCGTGAGGAACAGCGGGCGAGCCCACACCGCAGCCTCGGGGAACAGGAACACACCGAAGCGCAGCAGCCCGTACGTACCCATCTTCAGCAGCACACCGGCGAGGATCACCGAACCACCGGTGGGCGCCTGCGTGTGGGCATCGGGCAACCACGTATGCAGCGGGAACAGCGGAACCTTGACAGCGAACGCGATGGCGAAGGCGAAGAACAGCCACCTGCCAGTACCGGCGGCGAACGATGCGTTCTCAGCGATCTTGATCAGGTCGAAGGTGACGTGCCCGTTGTCGGCCTTGGCCAGCACGGCCGTGGCGATGATGCCAACGAGCATGAACGCTGAACCGATCATCGTGAACAGGAAGAACTTCGTGGCCGCGTAGACGCGGTTGTCGTAACCCCAGCCACCGATGAGGAAGTACATCGGCACGAGGACGATCTCGAAGAACACGAAGAA
The DNA here is from genome assembly GCA_903919215.1 of uncultured Acidimicrobiaceae bacterium. GTDB lineage: Bacteria > Actinomycetota > Acidimicrobiia > Acidimicrobiales > Ilumatobacteraceae > UBA668. The sequence goes on along the minus strand of CAIXHI010000321.1, from coordinate 5,210 downwards.
CAAGAACAGGTCGAGGCTGATGAACGAACCCATCACGCCTGCCTCGAGCAGCAGCATCCAGGACAGGTAGCGCTTGTGGTCGTGATGCGGATCGATGCCGGCGATCACCAACGGGAACAGCACACCGGTGAGCACCACGAGGAAGATCGAGATGCCATCGACACCGAGATGCCAGGAGATACCCCAGGCCTTGATCCATTCGTGCTGCGAGGCGAACTGGAAATCGGCGTTGTTCGTCTTGAACGCGGCGAGTAGCCAGATCGACATGCCGGCGGTGAGCACGCTGGTGACGAGGGCCGTCACCTTCACGAGGTCGGGGTATCGCTTGGAGACGAGAGCCACCAGCACCGAGCCGATGACCGGCACGAGCACGAGCATCGTGAGAATCGGGAACTCGATCACAGCAGGCCTCGGATCACAACGAACCACACGAGCAGCAGCACGACGCTGGCGCCGATGGCGGCGGCGTAGTTGCGTACGTTGCCGGTTTGGAGTTTGCGCACCTGACCCGCAGTGCCACGAACGAGCTCACCTGAGCCGTTCACTGCGCCATCGATGATGTGGGCGTCGGCCCACGCCACACCGTCGAAGGCCTTGCGGCCGGGTCCGCCCATGAAGGCACTGACGGCCCTGTCGTAACCCCACGCATCGGCGAGGATCTTGGGTTCCACCGGCTTGACCTTCTTGAAGTAGTACACGGCGTAGGCGCCAGCGATACCGACGAGACCGATTGCGATCGCGACGAGCGCGAGGGGCAGCTTGGCGGTGGTGGAGGTGTGCACACCGACGACCGGTTCGAGCCACAGTGCGAGTCGCTCGGTGCTCTCCTTGAACGGCAGGTTCAGACCGCCGCCAACGATGGAGAGTCCGGCCAGCACGACGAGCGGCGTGACCATCATCCACGGGCTCTCATGCGGTGTGAGGTCGCCGTGCGCACTCACACCCAAGTCGCCTGCGGCTCCGTGCTCCTCGTGAGCGTCGTGCCAACGGGCCTCGCCGTAGAACACCATGATCACCTGACGGGTCATGTAGAACGCGGTGAGCAGGGCGGTGACGAGACCGACGACCCACAGCACGATGTTCTTGTCGTAGGCGGCGAGCAGGATGTCGTCCTTGCTCCAGAAACCGGCGAACGGCGGCACACCGGCAATGGCGAGCCAGCCGATGATGAACGTCGCAGCAGTGATCGGCATCAGCTTGCGCAGTGCACCCATACGGCGCATGTCCTGTTCGTGGTGCATGCCATGGATGACCGAACCGGCACCGAGGAACAGCAGCGCCTTGAAGAACGCGTGCGTGACCATGTGGAAGATGGCGGCGGTGTAGGCACCGGAGCCGACAGCCAGGAACATGTAGCCGAGCTGACTGACCGTGGAGTAGGCCAGCACCTTCTTGATGTCGTTCTGTGCGACAGCAACACAGGCTGCATAGAGCGCTGTGGCGGCACCGACGATGGCGATGATCGTGGGCGCATAACTGCTGGCGACGTTCAGGATCGGGCTGATGCGGCACATCAGGTACACACCAGCGGTGACCATCGTGGCCGCGTGGATCAGGGCCGACACCGGGGTGGGGCCTTCCATCGCGTCGGGCAGCCAGAGGTACAGCGGCAACTGCGCGCTCTTCCCGCAGGCGCCGATGAAGGCGAACAGAGCGATGGCTGTCGCGGTGGTGATGCTGAGGCTGGCTGCGGCACCGTTGATCGCGGAGTAGTCCAGCGAGCCGACGGCCCAGAAGGCGAAGAACATCGCCATCATGAAACCCCAGTCGCCCACGCGGTTGGTGACGAATGCCTTCTTGCCAGCGGTGGCCGCACTGTCCTTCTCGTGCCAGAAGCTGATCAGGAAGTACGAGCAGGTGCCCACACCCTCCCAGCCGAGGAACGTGACCAGCATGTTCGAGCCGAGCACCAGCATGAGCATGCTGAAGGCGAACAAGTTGAGGTACAGGAAGAACTTGCTGAACCGCGGATCGCCGTGCATGTAGCCAACGGCGTAGAGGTGGATCAGCGAACCGATACCCGTGACGAACAGACACATCGTGATGCTGAGCGGATCTGCGAGGAACGCCAGGTCGATATGTGCGCTCCCGAGCGGAACCCACTGGAACAGCGTCTTGATGTGGTGCCGTTCTTCGGCGGTCTTCGACAGAAGATCGAAGAACAACCCGAGGGTGACGATGAACGAACCGGCGACCATCGCGGTAGCGAAGTAACCGGCCTTCGGGTCGCCCAGCTTGCGGCCGAACAACAGGATGCACAAGAACCCAGCGAGGGGCAGTGCGGGGATGAGCCAGACGAGGTCGAGCATCACATCAACCCTTCAACTCGGACAGGTCGTCAGTGGTGGCGTTCGGCGTGCGACGCAAGATCGAGACCACAATGCCCAGGCCAACTACGACCTCGGCGGCGGCCACGACCATCACGAAGAACACCGTGCTCTCTCCGCCGATGTCGCCCATCCGCTTGGCGAAGGCGACGAAGCTGAGGTTGACAGCGTTGAGCATCAGCTCGATGCACATGAACAGCACCAGCGGGTTGCGGCGCACGAGCACGCCGACGACGCCGATGGCGAACAGCAGCGCTGAGAGCAGCAGATACCACGTGGTGGTGGGTTGAGCGACGGCGATCACTGAGCGCTCCCGGAAGTGATGTAGGTCTCGCCCTTGCGTGGCTTGCGGGCGAGGATCACCGTGGCCACGACGGCGATCACGAGCAGCACGGACGTGAGCTCGAAGGCCAGCACGTGATCGCTGAACACATCGCGGGCGAGTGCTCGGATGTTGCCGTCGTGCGGGTCGGCCAGGGCATCGGTGACGGCCTGGCTGGGGGTCACCGTGGGCACCGGGTGCTGACGGGAGGCAATGACCGCGATACCGAGCAGCGACACCAGACCGGCGCCGATCACGAGGGCCACGGGCCGCTGGATCTTGAACGGCTCGACGTGCAGATCCTCTGCGCGGTCGATGCCGAGCAGCATGATCACGAACAAGAAGAGCACGACGATGGCGCCGGCGTAGACGATGACCTCCACCGCAGCCAGGAACTGTGCGTCCTGAGCGATGAACAGCACAGCGATGCCGAACAAGGTGAGCACGAGGCTGAGCGCAGCGTGCACTGGGTGGGTGCGCAGCACGACGCCCACTGCGCCGCCGAGCACCATGGCGCCCGCGACGATGAACACGAACAACTGCATCATCAGTCCGCCGGCCTTTCTGCAGGGCGCAGTCCGTACCCGAGTTCGGTGCTCCAGCCGACCTTGCCGACGAAGTCCGCGTCGCCACCAGCTGCGGTGGCTCGCATCCAGCCACTGGTGTGCAGGTCTTCACCTTCACGCCAGTCCTCCCACGGGAGTTGCTGCGGCTTGCCGTCGTCGTCGACGACCAGTTCTGCCTTGGTGTAGACGGCGTCGCTGCGGTTCGTGAAGCTGAACTCGAACAACTTGCTCTCGGTGATGGCCTCGGTGGGGCAGGCCTCCACACACAAGTCGCAATGGATGCAGCGCAGGTAGTTGATCTCGTAGACGAAACCGAAACGCTCACCCGGCGAGGTGGGGTTCTGCGGGTCGTTGTCGGCGCCGCGCACATGGATGCACTTGGCCGGGCAGACACCTGCGCACAGCTCGCAGCCGATGCACTTCTCCATACCGTCGTCGTAACGGTTCAGCACATGGCGACCGTGCAGGCGATCGGGCTTGGCGATCTTCTCGTCGCGCCCGGTGACGTCCTTGCCCTTCTTGGCAACGCGTCCACCGGAATACGCCGTCGTGACCGTCACGCCACCGAACACCTTGTGCTGCTTCAGCGTGACGAGGAATCCGTCGAGGTAACCCATCAGAACATCGCCCCCTCTCGTTCACGGTTGCGGGCACTGACTTTCGATGCGAGCTGAAGAAGGCTTGCGCACACTGCCATCACGGCGATACCGGCGACGCCGATCACCCAGGTGTTCCAGCCGGAGTCCTGGCCAACGCGGAAGAACGCCAGCAACATGAACCAACCCAGCGCGAGCGGGATCATCAGCTTCCAGCCGAGGTTCATCAGCTGGTCGTAGCGCAGACGGGGCAACGTGGCACGGAACCACACGTACACGTAGAGGAACACGAGCACCTTCAGCAGCAACCACACCGTTCCGCTGAGCGGCCCGAGGAACTGCAGCACGTTGGCGTTGCCAGCGATGCGCAGCGGCTGAGGGCCGCCGAAGAACAGGGTGACGATGACGCCGCTCATGGTGATCGTGTTCATGAACTCGGCCAGGAAGAACAGGGCGAAGCGAATGCTGGAGTATTCGGTGTTGAAGCCACCGACGAGTTCCTGCTCAGCCTCCACGAGGTCGAACGGTGGCCGGTTGAGCTCAGCAGTGGCGGCGATGAGGAAGATCGCGAACGGCAGCACACCGGTGGCGATGACGCTCCAGCGGCTGAACGTGAACTGCGAGGTGACGATGCCGTTCGTGCTGAGCGTGCCGGTGACCAGGATGACCGTCGCCAGGCTGAGACCGAGGGCCGCTTCGTAGCTGATCATCTGCGCCGAGGCACGAACGGAACCGAGCAGCGGATACTTCGAGCCCGAACTCCAACCGGCGAGCATGATGCCGTAGATCGCAATGCTGCTGAGCGCCAGCAACAGCAGCACCCCGACCGGCGGGTCGGCGAGCTGCAACTTGGTGACGTGACCGAGGATCTTCACATCGCCGTTCTTGCCGTTGCTGAAATCGCCACCGAGCGGGATGATCGCCCAGACGAGGAACGCCGGCACGAACGCAAGGTACGGCGCCAGCTTGAACACGAAGCGATCGCTCTTGTCGGGAATCAGGTCTTCCTTGAAGAACAACTTCGTGCCATCGGCAAGCGTCTGCAACAGACCCTTCGGCCCCGCTTTGTTCGGGCCGATGCGGTTCTGCATGAAGGCAATGACCTTGCGCTCGAACCACACCATCAGCATCGTGCCGACGAGGCCGACGACGAACACCACAAGGACCTTGATGATGACGATCAGGGTCGGGATGCTGAACAGCTTGATGTGATCGAGCAGTGAGTCGACAGCGAACATCACAGGTTCACCCCCCACTGCGGACCAAGGTCGCGGCAAGCCAGCGGTCGCATCACAGGTTCTCGATTCGTACGTCGTTCACTGCGGCGGTGCAGTCGATGAGGTCACCGACGTTGGCTCCGGAGTGGTTGAAGGGCACCCATGCGGTGCCTCGCAGAACG
>CAIXHI010000320.1 GCA_903919215.1 uncultured Acidimicrobiaceae bacterium | reverse complement strand
CGCAGCGAGATCGGCTTCGTCTTCCAGCGATTCAACCTGTGGCCGCACATGACGGCACTCGAGAACATCATCGAGGCGCCGACGCGCATCCGCGGCCAGAGCCGCCAGGAAGCCGTCGCCACTGCCGAAGAACTGTTGAAGCGGGTCAAGCTCAGCGACAAGCGCGATGTGTACCCGGGCAGGTTGTCGGGCGGCCAGCAGCAGCGCGTCGCGATTGCCAGGTCGTTGGCGATGAAGCCAGCGCTGATGTTGTTCGACGAGCCCACCAGCGCGCTCGACCCAGAGACCATCGGCGAGGTGCTCGATGTGATGAAGGAACTCGCGTTGGGCGGCATGACCATGGTGTGTGTCACCCATGAGATGGGCTTCGCACGCGAGGTGAGCGATCGGGTCGTGATGATGGACGGCGGGGTCATCCTCGAAGAGGGCACCCCCGAGCACTTCTTCACCAACCCCACGCACGAGCGCACGAAGCAGTTCCTCTCCAAGATCCTCTAACCCATCAGGGCTGGAGACGGTAGATCGGTACACCGTCCACCCTGGCCACCTCGCGATACGACGCCGTGAGCACGGCCTGCAGCTCACCCGTGCTGTTGCACAGGTCGGCAGCATCGAACCCAGCAACCCAGGTGGGCGGGTGTTGCTGGAACAACTCGATCAACAGTTGCTGTGAGTGTCGCGCCTGGCGCACACCGTCGAACCACAGGTACGGGTAGGGCGGGTCGGCGTGTGCGTGGGCGTACGTGTGCGCTGCCGCGCACATCGCGTACATCGTCTCGCCGGGTTGTAGGTGGCCGCGCAGCCAGTGGCCCACACGCTCGGCCTTCAGCGGGCGCGTCTCGTTGCTGATACTGACCCGGAAGTCGCTCCGCGATTCGAAAGCCAATACACCCCAGGACAGCAGGATGGAGACAGCGGCCACCATCACCGACACCCACTTCAGTTCCCATGGCGCCGCACCGATGACCAGCGCACACAAGGCCGCCACTGGGAACGCGAGCGTCACCCAGTAGTGGTGGAAGAACTGCCCCCCGGACAGGAACGTCGCCAGGGCGCACACCAGCCACAACGGCAGCAGCATCTTCTCCGCGGCGAAGCGAACTGACCGGCGGCGCACGACGATCACGACGGCGCACACGGCTGCGGCGACCATCATCGGGAGGAACAACGGCCTGGCATCGGACCAGGTCCTCCACAAACGGTCGAAGTTCGCACCCTTCAGTGCGCTGCGACTGTCCAGGCGGTACCCGAACATCGCGTACCACCAGTCAGACAGGTTCAACGTCAGCGCATGTAGTAGCAGCAGGAGCAACACGCCGACGGCCCCGACCGCGGTGCGCCACAGTTGAGCGAACGTCTCCCGCCGCGATCGAACTCCGGCGATCCACACGATCAGCAGCCACAGTCCGAGGGCGCCGAGACCGTCGATACCGGCCTGCTTCATCGAGAACCCGATCGCACCGAGTGCACCGGCCGCGAACATCCAGCGAGCATCCGCCCGGCCGACGAGGACTCGCACAGCGACGGCAAGGCACAGCACGCTGAACGTGCCGCCCAACAACTCCCCGTTGGCCGAGTAGCCCTCGATCGCAGGTGCTGACGACAAGAGCGCTCCGAGGATCCCGGCGATCGCACCGGCCACACGTCGGCCCGACAGATCGGCAATCATCACGGCGAGCCCCACCACGGCGGCGGCGCCCAGCACCAACGAGATCACGCGCAGGTGATCCTCGTCGCCAAAGCTCAGCACATCCCAGAGTCGGTAGAGCAGCAGGGTGCCCTGCGGGCGATCGACCCAGACCTGTGTGTACAGCGATTTGCCATGGCGCCAGGCGCGGGCGACGGCGAGATATCCACCCTCGTCGGACGTGATCGGGGTGAACACGAACCGCAGGCGCAGCAACACCGATAGCAACGCGCTGCCCGCGAGCGCGAGGCGCCAGGCGCGTCGCTCAGACACCGAGTTCTGCCGCTCGGGCGAGCACTCGTTCGCGCTCGGCGCCAATCGTGGTGGAGTCGCCGTGACCAGTGTGCACCACCGTGTGATCGGGCAACACCAGCAGGCGATCGCGGATCGAGCGCACGATGGTGGGCTCGTCGCTATAGCTGCGGCCAGTGGCACCCGGCCCCCCGCAGAACAGCGTGTCGCCGCTGAACACGACGCCGGATGCCACGTCGTGGAAACAGCAGCACCCCGGCGAATGCCCGGGGGTGTGCAACACGCCGAGATCGTGACCGGCCACCTTCAGCACCTGGCCGGCGGTGACGGCGCCATCGGGCTGGTCACTCGGCCACACGACATCCCACAGCATGCGGTCGCTGTCGTGCAGCAGGATTGGAGCGTCGACGGCTTCTCGCAATGGCACCGCAGCGTTGATGTGATCGTTGTGACCGTGGGTCAGCACGATCGCCCTCACCCGTCGACCGTTAACGGCCGCCACGATCAGCGCAGCGTCATGGGCAGCGTCGAACACGACGACTTCGCGGTCGTCGCCAACGATCCAGATGTTGTTGGTGACCTGCCACTCTCCGCCGTCCAAGGCGAAGATTCCGTCCGTCGTGACCAGTTCGATGCCCATCGGGTGAAGGGTACTCAGAGCACCACCACGGAGCGCAGCACTTCACCGCGCTCCATCTTGTGGAAGGCCTCCTCGACCGCATCCAGCGAGATGATCTCGCTGACGAACTTGTCGAGCGGCAGTCGACCTTGCTGGTGCAGTTCCACCAACATCGGAAAGTCAGATCGAAGAGCACACGTCTGAACTCCAGTCACTAATG
>CAIXHI010000319.1 GCA_903919215.1 uncultured Acidimicrobiaceae bacterium | reverse complement strand
GGCGGGTGAGGTTGAACAACTGCGTGAACGGCGCCCAGAAGATGGTCTCCTCTCCGTTCACCGTTCCCTGCGCGCCGCACGCCGCGGTCTGACCGGCGACCGTGGGGCACAACAGGATCGGCGCCGAATCGAAGTGGGCCTGGAGATCGAGGTTGTGGCGGTGCGCAGCGTCGAGCGAGCGCACGAAGTCGGCAGCGCTGACCCGCTCGTCAGCGTGGTCGACCTGCGCGCGGATGCCGGGGTCGAGCATCTCCCACTCGGGTGTGCCGCGCCGATGCCCATGCAGTCGCTGCTGGTAGACGGTGGCGACGGTGTAGTAGTCGAGCAACGGAATGCCCTGTACGAAGGAATCGACCGCGATGACCTCGACTCCGGCGGCCGTCAGGCGCTGCAGCGCTGCCGCGCACACGCGAGCGATCTCGTCGTCGACCGGCCAGCCCGGGGCGGGCGCCCACACCACTCGCGTGGGCAGTTGCGCCGCCAGCGACGACGGCCACGACGAGGTGGGGATGGAATGGAGGTCGGTGGCCTCATGGCCCACCAGCGCACCCAGGGCGTACACGTGGTCGGCCACGGTGCGCGCCATGATCGACCGCACACCCAACCAGCCGTTACCGGGCGGGGTGGGGCCACCGACCGGGGTGCGCCCGTTGCTGGGCTTGTACCCAGGCACACCGCACAGCGCAGCGGGGATGCGGATGGACCCGCCGGAGTCGCCAGCGGTCACCAGCGGTACCGCGTTGCTCACGAGCATGGCTGCGCACGCGCCGGAGCTGCCACCTGGTGATCGACCGAGCTGCCACGGGTTGTGCGTGCTGCCCATCACCGGGCTGGTGGTGTCGGCCGAGAACCCGTATTCGGGGGTATTCAGCTTGCCCAGCACCACACAACCAGCCGCCCGCAGACGGGCGACCATCACCGAGTCGGCCGTGGCGGGCGCATCGTCGCGGTGGATCAGCGAGCCATAGGTCGTGACATACCCCGTCGCCGGCTCCATGTCCTTCACACCCAGCGGGATTCCGGCGAGCGGGCCGACATCCTCGCCACTCGCAATGCGGGCATCGACGGCGTCGGCCTCGGCGAGCGCCCGATCACCATCGAGGACCACCCATGCGTGCAGCGACGACTCCACGCGCTCGATACGGGCCAACGCCTCACCGACGAGCTCGCGGGAGGAGACGCGGCGGGTTCGCACCGCCGACGCAAGCTCGTGCAACGGATCCCAGGGAGTGGTCATGGTGTTACTCTTGCACAGCGTTCAAGGCTGCACGGGCAGCGGATGAAGGGGCGAGATGGTGCATCCTCTGCTTGACGACCTCGACATCGCCACGCTGCGTGCGGCGTTGCACGAGCAGGGCGGCCCACTGCTCCGACCCAGCGACGACGGCACGGTCACCGTGAGCTTCGTGTGGATCGACGACAGCGCGCCGGACTCACCGACGCGGCCGGTGTCATTGCAGTGCGGACTCGCCGACCACAGCGGCCGCTCCGTGGCGATGACCCACCTGGAGGGCACCGGGGTGTGGGTGCACGAGGTGGTTGCCCCCTCTGACGCACTGGTGTCGTACCGCTTCGTCGTCGACGACCCCTTCGCCGGGGTCGGCGACACCGATGTGGCTGAGTTCCAACGGCTCATGCTGGTGGCGCAGCAGCGGTCGTTCGCCGACCCGTTCAACCCGGAGCGCATCGCGCCGCTCGCAGTGCTGTTCGGCCTCACCGTGCCGACCGAGATGTGGGAGTCGGTGTTGCGACTGCCCGACGCACCGCCCGCACCTTGGTTCGAACCGCACGATGCTCCACAAGGTCGGCTCACATCGTTCGACCTCACCTCCACCGCACTGGGCAACACACGCACCATCACCGTGTACTCCCCCGCCGTCGAGTCCACCGAGGCACTGCCCGTGGTGGTGCTGCTCGACGGGTCGTCGTTCATCCACATCGGTGGTGCTCCGCGAGCGCTCGATGCAGCCATTCACAGCGGCGAACTCCACCCCTGTCACGTCGCGTTTGTCGGCGAAGCACACGACGCCACCGGCCTCGCCAACCGCGTGGAGGAACTCAGCTGCAACCCCCGACACGCAGAAATGCTCGTGCACGAACTGTTGCCACAGCTACGCCAGCGGTACCGCGTTGATCCCTCGCCGGACGCGGTGGTCCTCGGCGGTGCCAGCCTTGGCGGGCTGGCCTCCACCTACACCGCGCTCGAGCACGCTCCCGCCATCGGCAAGGTGCTGTCCATCTCCGGCAGTTACTGGTACGGCAGCGAGCGCGACCAGGTACCTGAGTGGCTCACCCGTCGCCTCGCCGAGGAACCGGCCGCGCCGTTCCACATCCACCAGCAGATCGGCCGACTCGAGGATGCACCGCTCGCGTTGTCACCCGGAGTCAGCCACTTGGTGGCCAACCGTCACTTCCGCGATGTCGCCGTGGCCAAGGGGTATCGGGTGCGCTACATCGAGGACGCCACAGCACACGATGTGGTTGCCTTTCGTATGGCCGCGATGCGTGGCCTCATCGATCTCTTGCCAGGAGCCGCTGTATGACCACCCCGTCCTCTCCGCCTACGTGGTCCACCAGCTATCTCTACGACGGCCTCGACGACCCGCGTTTCCTCGCTGACTTCGACCGCCTGGGGGCCTACAGCGAGCAACTCACGGCGCTGCTCGATCAGCATCGCGTGCGTGGCGGCACCACACCGGGCACGGACGATGCGTCCATCGCCGAGGCCGTCGTTGCCGTACTCAATGAATCAGGCGACCTCGGACGCATGCTGTGGGCCTTCATCGAGGCCCACGTTCGGGTCGACAGCAGGGATGACACGGCGCTGTCGTTCGCAGCCCGTCTCGGTGCCACCATCGGACGCTCGCGTGGCCTCAACGCTCGCTTCGCTCAGTGGCTCGGCGATCGAAACGTCGACGCGCTGGCCGACGTCAACCCGGTACTCCACGACCATCGTGGCGTCCTCTCGCAGTTGGCGCTGCGGGCCCGCCACCAGATGAGCGAATCGGAGGAGACCCTGTACTCCGAGCTCAGCAGCATCGGATCGCTGGCCTGGTCACAGTTGCACGGTCAAGCGTCGGGGCTGCTCGAGGTCGAGGTGCATCTGCCGGGCGGGGTGCAGCGGATGCCCGTAGCGGCCGCGCGCGGCCTCGCCACCCATACCGACGAAGCCGTACGGCGCGCGGCGTTCGAGGCTGAACTCGCGGGGTGGCCCACGATCGCCCGCCAGTGTGCGGCTGCGCTCAACGGGGTGAAGGGTGAAGCCGGCATCGTGAACCGGCGCCGCGGGTGGCCGTCCACGCTCGAGGCATCGCTGTTCATGAACAACGTCGAGCGTTCCGCGTACGACGCGATGAGCGAAGCGGTCGTCGAATCGCTTCCCAACTTCCAGCACTTCCTTCGTGCCAAAGCCGCGCTGCACGGGCACGGCGCCGCACTCCCCTGGTGGGACATGGTGGCCCCGTTGCCCGGTGCCGACAACGAGCGATCCTGGGACGACGGCATCGCCCAGATCCGTGCCACGTTCGCCGCCTACAGCCCTGAGCTCGGCGCGCTCGTCGACCGGGCGGTTGGCGAGCGCTGGATCGATGCACTCCCCCGCTCCGGCAAGGCCCCGGGCGCATCATGTATTCCGGTCAGGGGCGACCGCTCGCTGGTCGTGCTGAACTGGAACGGTGCGCTCGACCAGGTGTTCACCACCGCCCACGAGTTGGGCCACGCCTATCACAACACCCAACTCGGTCGTCGACCGGCGATGCAGCGTGATGTGCCGATGGCACTTGCGGAGACCGCCAGCATCTTCTGCGAGACCCTGATGATGGACGCCGCCTTGGTGGCGGCCGACGGGGCCGACCGGCTCGCGATCCTCGACCTCGACCTGTGCAACGCGACACAGGTGGTGGCCGACATCCACAGCCGGGTGCTGTTCGAGACCGCCGCCTTCGAACGACGGGCGAGCGGTCCGCTCTCCGCCGACCAGTACTGCGAACTGATGCACCAGGCGCAGATCGCCTCGTTCGGCGATGCGGTGCAACGCGACACCCTGCACCCGTACATGTGGGCGGTGAAGCGGCACTACTACACGAACAACTACTACAACTGGCAGTACACCTTCGGGCAGCTGTTCGGTCTGGGATTGTTCGCCCGCTACCGAGCCGACCCCGACACGTTCCGCGCGCAGTACGACCGCATGCTGGGTCGAGCTGGCAGCGACACTGCTGCGCAGTTGGCGGCACCGTTCGGCATCGACCTCTCCGATATCACCTTCTGGCGCAGCGGGCTCGACGTGCTGCGCGACCGAATTCGGCAGTACGACGACGCGATCGCTGCACGCTGACAGCGACCGAACCTCAGCGGCTGAGGTGGTGCAGTGCAAGTGAGGTATGCATCGCGATGCCGATCGGCAACGCTGCATCGTCGTGCACCACCGTGTTCGAGTGGTTGCTGGCCGCCTTCGTGTAGTCACGATCGTGCGGCGTGCAGCCGAGGAACAGCATCGCTCCGGGTACCCGATCGACGATGTAGCTGAAGTCCTCGGCACCCATCGTCGGGGTGGCGAGGCGCACTGTCATGTCGGCGCCCACCACGGCGGCGGCAACCGACAGCACCGTCTCGCAGGCGGCAGCATCGTTGACGGTGACTCCATCGCCGTCACCCATGATCACTTCGACGCTGGCACCATGCGCCGACGCGATCCCCTCGGCCACCCGGCGCGCACCGTCCTGCAATCGCTGACGGGTGCGAGCGCTGATCGCTCGCATGGTGCCCTCGATGACCGCCGTCTCAGGGATGACGTTGTTGGTGGTTCCGGCTGCGATACGGCCGATGGTGACGATTCCGGGGTCGAACACATCGATGCTGCGCGTGACCATCGTCTGCAGCGCCTGCACGATCTCACACGCCACCGGGATGGGGTCGAGCGCTGCGTGCGGCTGACTGGCGTGCCCGCCGCGACCGGTGACCACGATGGTGAGACTGTCGCTGGATGCCAACAGCGGCCCGGCGCGAGAGATCACCACACCCGTGGGCGCGTTCGGCGTGAGGTGGATGGCGTAGGCATGTTCCACAGCCGACGGGCTGCCATCTGCGGCGTGCGGCGGCAGATCGAGCAGCCCTTCATCGAGCATGTGCAGCGCACCGGCGTGACCAGTCTCCTCGCCTGGCTGGAACATGAACAGCACTCGGCCGGCCAGTTCGCCTTTCCGCTCGGCGAGCATGCGCGCCGCTCCCACCAACATCGCTGTGTGCCCGTCATGGCCGCACGCGTGCATCACCCCATCGATACGTGAAGCACAGTCCTCGCCAGTGGACTCCTGCAGCGAAAGGGCATCCATATCGCCGCGCAGCAGCACTGTGGGGCCGGGCCGATCGCCGGTGAGCAACGCAGCCACACCCGAGGTGGTGCGGTGCAGCGTGAGGTCGAGCGGAAGCCCTTCCAGCGCCGCCAGCACGGCATCGCGGGTGTGTGGCGTCTGCAGACCCAGTTCGGGCCAACGGTGCAGTTCATGACGCAACGCGATTGCGTCGGCTGCGAACCCCTGGGCGTCGTCGAGCACGTAATCGACGTTACTCGCGAGAATGGTGTGGATTGTTTCCCAGACGCTGGATAAGGCCTGGTAGTGGGGCGGGTGGGTATCGAACCCACGACCCAGGGATTATGAGGTCTACAGCCCCGAACGCTGTAGTGACCAGGACTTCTGCAGGTGAAACACAAGCGCTATGCGGCATGTTATGTCGCTGTCAACGAAGGGGATTCCACCATGACCACCACCACCACCTACACGACCATAGAGACCATGCGGGCCGTAGTCGCGTTCACTGACGCCTGCCAGCACATGCACGACGAGTTGAGCGAAGCCCGCGAGATCGGGCGAGACGAGAACGGTCTC
>CAIXHI010000318.1 GCA_903919215.1 uncultured Acidimicrobiaceae bacterium | reverse complement strand
TTCACCGGGAATGGGATTCACGAACACCGAACCTGCATTCTGGCCGCCCGGCTGATGCTCGCGGCGCCACCTCACGATCTCGACGAGTGCAGCCTCGGACTCCACCGGGTCGCCGTGAGTCAGCTGGACTCGAGCGTCGAGCACCACCTGATGGTCGGCGAGAGCAGATCCGCGGAAGCGCAGACCCAGTCGATCCACGGGAACCCATGCCCGCTGAGCGCGCCGCAGGTCGTACAGGTGCACCCCGATCAGCGAGGCGGCAATGTCGCTGCCATGACCGCCAGCGTTCATTCGCACCGCACCGCCGAGCGTGCCGGGCACCCCGACCGCCCACTCGAAGCCGATCAAGCCTGCCGCTGAGCAACGCCGCGCCAGCACCGGGAGCGCCACCGCGCCGCCAGCGCGCACCACGGAGTCATGGAACTCGATCCAGTCCCCCATCGCTGCCAACGAGACGGCAATCCCGGGAAACCCGGAATCGGCCACCAGCATGTTCGAGCCGCGCCCCACCACCAGCACATCCAGACCCGTCGCTCGCGCGGCCTCGCCCACGAGTTCCAGTTCGCGTTCGTCGCGCGGTACGGCGAACACCGCCGCCGGACCGCCGAGCTTGTACGTGGTGAACGGCGCCAGCGGTTCGCCGGCAGTGGCGAACGCCCGCAGCCGATCGAACGCCTGCCCCTGCAGAGTCGTGCGGCTCACGTCGCGCGCAACCTTCGCTCCGAACGCCGCGTCTGCACTTCGTCCGGCAGCGACGCGATGTCACCGCACCCCATCGAGATACACACATCTCCCTCGCGCAGTTCGCCGGCAAGGAACTCGACCAGGTCGATCCGTTTCGGCATCCACACCACACGAGCACGCGGATGAGCGTCGAGCACAGCGTTGACCAATAACTTGCCGGTAATCCCCGGGATCGGTGCCGTACCCGACGCATAGATCTCGGTGAGCACGACGACATCGGCATCGACGAACGCCGAGTGGTAGTCGGGCCACATGGTGACGATGCGGTTGAACCGGTTCGGCTGGAACACCGCGACCACACGGTTCCACCCGTCACCGCTCTGGCGGGCCGCAGCGAGGACAGCGCCGATCTCGGACGGGAGGTGGGCGTAGTCGTCGACGAGCGTTGCCCCGCCGTCGACACCGCGCACATCGAAACGCCGCGCGACTCCGCCGAACTTGGCGAGCGCTGCGGCTGCGACATCGAAGCTCAGGCCGATGGTGACCGCCATGGCCAACGCACCGGTGGCATTGCGCACGTTGTGCACCCCGCGCAACGGCAGCGACACCGACCCCAATCGTTCGCCCCGACAGAGCACGGAGAACGTGAACGAGCCTTCGCCGGCCACGATGTCGATTGCACGGAAGTCCGCATCGGCTGAAGTGCCGTAGGTGATGCAGGAGTGTTTGGCGGCGAGCGACGCCGTGGTCGGGTCGTCGATGCACAGCACCTTGGGACCGTCGACCTGATCGAGGTACCGGTCGAAGCCTTCGACAATCGCTTCGAACGTGCCGTAGTGGTCGAGGTGGTCAACCTCCACATTGGTAAGGATCGTGCCGTAGAGCGGCAACTGCAGGTGTGTGCCGTCGCTCTCGTCGGCCTCCACCACCAGCCACTCGGCACCGGTCCACTGGGCGCCGGTGCCCATATCGGTCACGTCGCCGCCGATCACGAAGCTGGGACGAACACCCGCTTCGGACAACATCAACATCAACATCGACGTCGTCGATGTCTTGCCGTGGGTGCCGGCGACCGCCAACGACTTCGCCCGCGCACAGATTGCCGCGAGCATCCCCGAGCGATGCATCGAGAGCACCCCCACCTTGTCGGCTTCGTCGCGTTCGATGTTGCGCGCCGGGATCGCGGTGCTCCAAGTGATGGCATCACGCTCGTGCACCAGCTCGCGCGAATGGCCGACGTGCACATCGACACCCGCGGCGCGAACCCGGTCGAGCACACTGCGCTCGCGGATATCGCTGCCGCTGACATCGTGCCCCATCTCGGCCAACACGATGGCGATCGCACTCATACCCGGCCCACCCACGCCGACGACATGCAGCCGACGCGGTTCGGTGAGGTCGATCGGTGGTGTGGGTGCCGTACTCACGAGCCCCCTCCGGCGGCGGCTCGTTCGATGGCGCCGACCAACCGGCCGCTGCGATGCACAGCGCCTGCCTCGTGGGCCGCACGAGCCAATGCGTCGAGCTGTCGCGGATCCGCAACGAAGCGATCGATCTCCGCGGCCAGACGTTCCACGGTGAAGTCAACCTGCTCGATCAGCACTGCTGCGCCGCGATCACTGAGCACCTTGGCGTTGTCGAGCTGATGGTTCTCTGCGGCGCCCGGCCACGGAACAACGATGGCCGGAGCACCGACGGCGGCCAACTCGGCGATGGTTCCTGCACCGGCACGGGTGACCATCAGGTCGGCAGCTGCATACAGCTGGGGCATGCGCTGCTCGTAGCCGATCACGCGGTACAGGATGCCCGATGTGCCGTCACGAACGGGCGCGGCTGACGTGAGAAATCGATCACCGACTGCATGGAACACCGCCAGATCGGAACGATCCGCCAGCCGTTCGACTGCAGCCGACACCACATCATTGACCGCCGCCGCACCCAACGAGCCACACACCACAGCCACAACGAACCGGTCGCGAGGCAGTGCCAGCTCATCGCGAGCGTTGTCGCGAGCGGCGGAGCGGTCGAGGGTCAGCAGTTCACTGCGAACGGGCGCCCCGGTGACTTCAGCATGCGGGAGGGCCGATCCCTCGAACGCCACTGCGCAGACCGCGGCCCGCTTGGCGAGCAGACGTGACACCAGCCCCGGCCGCCGGTCGTAGGACACGACGACGTAGGGAATACCAGCACGACGGGCCGCCCAGGTGGCGGGGAAACTGCCATAGCCGCCGAGGTTCACCACGACAGTTGGCCGCAAGTCGCGCAGCAACCGCGTGGCCTCCCGCAACGAACGCACCAGCTTGAACGGGAGCGCCATGTTGCGCGCCAGATCTCGTCGACCCAAACCGCGCTGCAGCCCGACGATGTCGAGGAACGTGTGCGGAAAACCGGTGGGCGGCACCAGCGTCGTCTCGACACCACGTCGGGTACCTACGTAGTGAATCGTGTCCTTGGCATGGCCGGCAGCGACCAGTGACTCCGCCACGGCGAGTGCGGGGAGCACATGTCCGGATGTCCCGCCGCCGGTGACGACGGCGAACGTGTTCATCGGACGTTGCGGGCGACGTTGAGCAACAACCCGCAGGCCGTGAGGGTGACGAACAGTGAGCTGCCACCGGCGGAGAAGAACGGGAGCGTCAGTCCGGTGACCGGCATCAGGCCGGTCACGCCGCCGACGTTGATGATCGTCTGCACCACGAGCCAGCCGACGATCCCCCCGGCCAGCAGCGAGTGGAATCGGTCGTGGGTGGCCATCGCCACTTGGATACCCGCATAGGCGAGCACCATGAATCCGCCAAGCACTCCGACGACGCCGATCATCCCCAGTTCCTCGGCGATGACCGCGAAGATGAAGTCGGAGTGCGCGAGTGGCAAGAACTCGCCGAGCTTGTTGTCGCCGCGGCCCACACCAGAGCCCGTGAGCCCACCCTGCGCCATGGCGATCATCGCCTGGTACGTCTGGTAGCTGAGGTGATCCTTGTGCGCGGCGATGTCCATGAACGCCGTGAAACGGGCCTGGCGGCGGGGACTGGACGACACGAACCACAGTGCCAATACCGCGCCGAACGTCGATGACGCGGCGACCAATGACAGTGGCGCCCCAGCGATGAACAGGGTGGTGAACACGAGTGCCGCCATCACGATGGCCGACCCGAGGTCGCCCTGCGCAAGACACAGCCCGGCTCCCAACACGCCGAAGGCCAGCACCGGCCCCAGCGTGCGGCCCGGATCGTGCATCTCGTCGCGCCGCTTGGCCAACAGGTCGGCGCACGCCATCAGCACGACGAGCTTGAGGAACTCACTGGGTTGGAAGTTGAACGAACCAAGCGTGACCCACGACCTGGCACCGTTCACACTGTCGCCGATACCCGGCATGAACGGCAGCAGCATCGCAACGCTGGAGATCACCAGTGCGGGCTTGATCAGCCGTCGCCAGCGCCGCATGGGCACCCGCATCGCACACCACAGGCCGATACACCCGAACGCAGCCCACATCAGTTGCCGGTCGAACATGCGCCACGGTGAGTTGCCCTTGTGGAACTGGCTGATCGACGTCGCCGACAACACCATCACCAGCCCGAGCATCGTGAACACGGTGATGACGACGGCCATCACGTAGAACGCCGTCGGCGGTGGTGACGCTGGATGAGCGACCGCACGCTTCGTGGGGTGGCGATGCATCGCCTCCGCACGAGCCAGCGCCGCGCGGCGACGTTCGCCGAGAAGTGCCGACGAGGTACTCATGATGCACCCACCTTCTCACGCAGTGACGCGACGAGTTGCTTGAAGTCATTTCCCCTCGCGGGGTATCCACCGTCCGGGTACCAGTCGAAGCTGGCACACGCCGGCGACAACAGCACGACGTCGCCAGGCTGGGCCAGCGCAGCAGCACGCTGGACTGCGTG
>CAIXHI010000317.1 GCA_903919215.1 uncultured Acidimicrobiaceae bacterium | reverse complement strand
TTCGACGGGGGTTCGGCGGGGAGCGCATGCAACGCTGCCGGCAACTGCATGACGATGTGGAGCGAGTACAACAAGTGCAGCACCGTGCAGATCAACGGACTCAAGAACGTCAACGCCTACGCCAACATCGGTTCATCCTTAACGTACGACCCTCCGGAGTTCGGGATTTACATCAACCGCCATCCCGACACGGCGAGATCGTGGACCAACATCAACCTCGATCAGCTCGAACTGCTGTGGAGCTCGGTCGATCACGGCGGCGAGAACATGGCCCCGAACGCCGAAATCACCGCCCAGCCCGGTGTGAACAACGGATTCCCGTTGACCACGAGGTTCTGTGGCAACGCCGTCATCAACGTACGCGAATTGAACCCGCCCTACGCGAACATCAATAACAGTACGCACCTGTTCACGTGCGAGACCACTGGGTGCACCGATACGTGCAATATTTCGTCCACGAACTGCAATGGCGCCGACGGACTCCAGATCGACTGGACCACGAACTGCCAGACCCGTTGCACCCCCCGCGCGGGCTGGTCGTACGGGCACGGCTTCAGCGGGGACAGCCAATACCGTTATGACAATTCGGACCTTCTTGGCCCAGTTGCGGAGATCAAGATCTCAGTGAGGAACGACGGTCCGCCGAACCAGGTGTGGTCCCGAGTCACCGGGCCGTCGGGGGCGGCGTTGTCGGCACCGGCGAAGGTGGTCTCGCTCCAGGGTGCGTGGACGGACGCAGCGATCGCCAGCGATGGGGTCGGCTTCGGTGCCGTCTGGACGTCGTCGAGCGGTGACTCATTGTTCGGCACCTTCTCCCAGACCGGCGTCTCCCAGCAGAGCCTGTATGGAGTGCAGACGTTCGGCGACAACCCCGTGGTGGTGTGGGTCCGCGATCGATACGTCGTGATCTCGTCGAAACCGACAACTCGTGCAGTGCCGTGCTTCATCGGCGAGTGTGGTGGTGGGACGGTCTCGATCGAGTACACGGCGCAGGACATGACGTCGGGCCGCACGATGGTGATCGGTGAGTTCAACGAATCCGGCAGCGGTTCACCCATCGCGTCCCAGCAGTTCTACGACGCAGCGGTGGACTCGTTGCTGATGGTCGGCACGTCGCTGGTCGACGCCTCGATCGTGGGTGTTCTGTGGCCGGCGTTCTCCACTCGGCTCCAGTGCACCGTCGCCTGCAGCCCGATGGCGTCGCCGGTGGAGCTGTTCGCTGAGGGTGGTGACCGCAGCGTTTCGGTCGATCCGGTCACCCGCCAGTGGCTGGTCAGCGTCCAGAACTCGACCGGGATCGCCCTCGGGCGGTTTGCTCCCGACTTGTCCAGCGGCGGCACCGTGACGACCGTGTCCACCGCATCTGGCGCCACGCCGAGCTTGGCGTGTCCGTCGGCGTTGCCGGTGATCGATCTTGGTCTTGAGGAGTTGCCCGGATCGACGACGTTTGTGGACGGTACGGGTCGTGGCCGCGACGGTGTCGCGGTGGTTGGTTCTGGCCCGGATGCGGGTGCAGC
>CAIXHI010000316.1 GCA_903919215.1 uncultured Acidimicrobiaceae bacterium | reverse complement strand
TTCGTGAACGCGATCGACGGGTAGCCGCTGTAGCCCAAGTTCTCCATGCACTCGGCAGTGAGATCGTGCACGCGCAGCTCGCGAGCCCACCGCCGCGAGCCGTCACCCTCGAGATAGACCGTGATCACGCTCATCCCCGGCTCGTAACCGAACTGGCTGTGGGCAGCAGCAGCACTCGCGCCGCTGAAGTCGAGCGTGACGGCTGAGTTGGTCTCGCCGCCGCCCCCGCAGCCCAGCACAGTGCTCGCCACGATCAGCAGCAAGGCGCCGAGGCCGACAAGGCTCACCCGACCATCATTGTGTCGACGCATTCGTCAGCAGGTTGTTCCTACGCCGGCCGCCATTGAATACAGATGATTGCTGGGCAGGGAATTGGTGTAGTCACCATAGGCATCGAGACAGGTTTCGGTGCCGAGGTAATTCGTGCTGGAGAACAGCCGCTCACGGGTGCTCCGGAAGTTCGTAGCCGAACTTGCGTTGGACTTCCAGTAGGAACCGGTGGCGTAGTTGAAGGTGATACCACTTGCTGCCAAGTCCCACGATGTCGACGTGGTGGTGTACGCCCAGACGCCTGGCGAGACGACGCCATTTCTATTCACGTCCCGGAAGAGGCAGACTCGACTAGAGCCCATGCAAGCCAACTCCGCCGGCGTGTCGACTGCTAGAGCAGCGTCGGTCGTGAGCAGAACCGGCCCTAGGCCGACGAGCACACCCGCCGAAACCATCGCAAGTCTTCGAACCTTCGTGCCAGCTCTCGCGACCGCCTTCGTCGCTCTCGTGCCGTTCCACATGATTCCGCCTTTCCAGAGATCGCTTCCCACCCAAAAAGCGCGCCCGGATCGGGCAACTG
Organism: uncultured Acidimicrobiaceae bacterium; assembly: GCA_903919215.1. Taxonomy (GTDB): domain Bacteria; phylum Actinomycetota; class Acidimicrobiia; order Acidimicrobiales; family Ilumatobacteraceae; genus UBA668. The sequence goes on along the minus strand of CAIXHI010000316.1, from coordinate 4,272 downwards.
TCACACGTGTGTGTGTGTGTCAAGACGAGCTCGATCGTGATGCTGCGCTCACGTGCGCAGTCATCAAACCCGGGGTTCCTCTGTGTTTGTCAAGCGGCGATTTCGCCGGGTTCGAGCTGACCTGGTGCGCGTCGTTCGTCGGCGAGCATGAGTCGCCAGAGGTGGGCGGCGAGTCGTCGCTTCAAGCAGCGGAGTGCTTCGTTTCGGGTCTTGCCCTCGGCGAGTTTCGCGTCGAAGTAGTGACGGCCGACGCTGTCACGCATTCGCACTTGGGTGACTGCGACGAGATGGATCGCTGAGTTCAGTTGGCGGTCACCGCTGCGCGAGAGACGGTGGCGTGCCTTGTCACCGCTGGCCACCTCGATCGGGGCGACACCCGCATACGCGGCGAACGCATCAGCACTGCGGAACCGCGACGCCGGCCCGGTCCGGCCGATCAGGCGGACTGCGTTGATCGGACCGACTCCGTCGACCTCTCGAAGCCGAGTGCCGTGCTCATCGAGCGCGTCAGTCATCCGCTTGGCGATGTCAGCCAGGTTGGCGTCCGCCGCTCGCAAATCGCGAACCAGATCTTGGGCGAGTTCCTTACGCATCCGTTCAGCAGGTGATGACGGTCGCACAGATCTCAGCATCGCTGCCGCAACCGTGGCCTTCAAAGCGAGCGGGGCGCCACCCGGGATCAGATCACGGATCAATGCGTGGAGCTGGTTCGTCACCCGAACCCGTTGTGCGGCAAGGTTCGCGCGGCGTTCCTCGAGCAATGCAAACACGACCGTGTGGTCCTCACCGGACACGACCGAAGCATCGCCCTGCAACGCGGCGACGCTCGCCGCGGCGGACGCGTCGATGACATCGTTCTTGCGGCGACCGCCACGCGACAACTCTCGAACCCGTGCGGTCGCCGTGGCCGACACGTCCCAGACGACCTCATCGCGGGCAACCAGCCACTGCGCGAGATGACGACCCAAACCGCGTGCGTTCTCGACGGCCCATCGGCGATCGCTGAACTGGGCAGCCCAACGCAACAGCTGGCGATAGCCGACCAGCGATGCATCAATCCGAAGCGATCCCACTGGCATGTTCGTAGCCGGGTCCACTGCTGTCGCGGTGTGGGAACTCTTGTGCGGGTCGACCCCGATGATCATGACGTTGTCTCCGATCGTGTTCGATGATGGAAAGCCACGGTCGGCATGCCGACTTCCGGAAACCCCGCTGGGGCACCACTCCTCTGTTGAGCCAGACCGCAACCGGTCGCTGGCGGGAGGCAAACCCCGGGAGAGCCAACCCGAGGGCGGCGGGCGATTCACGAGCCAACCCGACCAGCGACCTACCGGACGCTACGAGCCTCAACCCACAACGACCGACACCTCACATACAAGTCGGCGATTCAAGTTCGGATGGTCAGGCTCTCACGCCTGAAAAGCGTAGGGTCACCGGATCGACGCCGGTCTCGACCACCACACGGCCCCCGCCCGCAACGGCAGGGGGTCGTTCGGTTTTTCGACGGTCAGCCACGTCGTGCAAGTGCGTCGATCAGCCGCGGAATCGCCTCGGCGACGTCGGCGACGATGCCGAAGTGAGCCAACTTGAACACCGCGGCCTCGGGGTCACGGTTGATCGTCACGATCGTCGTCGAGTCCTGCATACCCACCGCGTGCTGCAACGCACCCGAGATACCGCAGGCGACGTACAGGCGCGGTCGCACGGTCGCCCCCGTCTGCCCGATCTGCTGACCGCGTGCAGCCAACCCCGCTTCCACCGCCCCGCGTGACGCGGCGACGCGCCCACCGATCGCCTCGGCCAACTGCTCGACCAGGTGCCAACCTGACGCACCACAACCCGCACCTCCGGCGATCACCACGTCGGCGTCGCGGAGATCGACGTCCGCCGCAGTGATCCGGCGTTCGAGTACCGCCACCCGCAGATCATCCACCTGCAACTGCACGGAGAGCGCGACGACGCGCGGCGTCCGCGGCGATGGGCGCGGTTCGAACACTCCCGGCCGCACGGTGGCCATCTGCGGACGCACCTGCGGGCACAGGCAGGTCGCGAGCACCCCTCCGGCCATCGCCGGGCGCACCATGTGCAGCAATCGCTCGTACGTCGTGCCCGACCGCGTCCACGAGTCCACATACAGGTCGGTGCAGTCGGCAGCGAGGCCCGCGCGCAGCATCGCTGCCACCCGCGGCGCCAGATCGCGACCCGTCGTGGTGGCCGCGAACACGACAGCCTGCGGATGGCGCTCGAGCGCTGCGGCGGCAACCACTCGTGCGTACGGTTCCGCCAAGTACACGCCCAGCGCCGGGTCGCGGGCGAGATAGACGACGTCAGCCCCGTACACACCGGCCACGGCAGGCGCGTCGCCCTCGTCAGCTGCGAGCACCACTGCGCCGACGCCACCGCCCAGCGCCGGTGCCAGTTCCGTGGCCTTCGACAACAACTCCCGCGACGCCCGATCGAGCGTGCCGTCAGCCATGTTGCACACCACCCACAGGGCAGCGTCGCCCTCATGCACGTGAGTCGGGTCGGCGGCGCCAGCGAACTCGGCGGCGGCCGTGGTGACGGTCGCCGTGACGGTCGCCGCCCGTGGAGCAAAGGCGCCGAGCGCGACCAGCTCGGACACCAGGTCGTCGTAGCCGAAGCCGTCAGTGCCCACGTACTTGCAGCCGCGGTCGGGCCACGGCGACGGCGTCATGCGGGCGACCTTCGTCGGCGATGCAGCCAGCCCGATCTCGTCCGGCGCGATGCCGAGGTCGGCGGCAGTGACCCGCTCGATCACGGCCGTCGCTGCCTTTCGTCGCTGCAGCACGGTCGGATAGCGCGGGGCGAAGCCGGTTTCACCAACCGTCGCGACCGCCGGCAGCGGCAGGCGCAACCGCTCGAAACCGCCCTCGACGACGCGTCGAGCGAGCAACGCCCCTCCCTCGACGAGCAGGTCCTCGCAACCGGTCGCCTGCGGCCAGCCGAGGCGTTGGGCCACCGAAGGACCAACCTGCCCTGTCTCACCGTCGAGCGCCGAGATACCGCACAGCACCAGGTCGACGCCACCGATCCAGCGGACCGCGGCCGACAGCGCGTTGGCTGTCGCCCATGTGTCCGACCCGGCGAAGGCGTGGTCGCACAGCAGCACGCCGCGGTGCGCTCCGCCGGCGATGGCGTCGCGGAGTGTCTGCTCCGCCTGGGGCGGCCCCATCGAGACCGCGATCACCTCGTCAGCGAGCTGCACCCCCGCCTCGACAGCGTGCAGATCAGCGGGGTTCGTGATCGGCGGGGCCGCACCACGGTCGATCGTGCCGTCGGCATGCACGCCAACTCCACCCAGCCGCAGGTCGGGCACCTGCTTCACCAACACGACGACTCGCATCGGTACCACCTCTTCGACGGTGCATCCGCTAGCACCTGTGCACATGGTCTCCCACGTAGGGCCGTCCGGCTAGGGGACATCGTCGGTGCACGGTTCCTCGAATGTGACCGCCCGACCCACGACCTGGTGTGTCGCCCGTCGTCACATGTGCCATCAATCGCAACCACGAGGGTCCCCGACTCAGGCATCATGAGCACATCGACCACATCCCTCTCATCGTCACCCGCGAAGGCAAACCAGCTGACTTCGACCGGTACTTCCAGGAAGGCTTCGACGCGCTGAGCCCCGAGTCGCGGCACATGCGCTTCTTCACCCCGGTACACGACCTGCCCGAGCCAGTGCTGAAGCGGTTGGCCGATGTGGACGGCACCTACAACGGAGCCGTCATCGCCTTCGACGCGGCACTGCGCGACGACGCCGGCCACCCGGAAGGACGCCCGGTCGGCGTGGCCCGCTGGATGGGCAGCGCGACTGGGCCGGCCGAGTTGTCGGTCACGGTGATCGACGAGTACCAGGGCACCGGTGTCGGCTCGCGCATGATGGATGCGATGTTGGTGCTGGCTCGCAAGCGTGGCATCCGCCGACTGATCGCCGATGTGCTGCGGGAGAACGTGCCGATGCGTGCGCTGATCAACCGCTACCGCGCCGTCGTGCAACCCAGCGGCGACCCGCGCATCGTCCGCTACCGCGTCGATATCTGACCGCGCTTCGAACGTCTGTGTCGCGACCCTGACCACCATCGGTGAGCGCCCCACCCGCGACACAGAGGGGGCAGTGAGCCGGGGCAAGGGGGTTGCCGGGGGGGCGTTGCTGACCCGCCGTGGCGTCTATGTCGCGGCCCTGACCACCATCGGTGAGCGCCCCACCCGCGACACAGAGGGGGCAGTGAGCCGGGGCAAGGGGGTTGC
>CAIXHI010000315.1 GCA_903919215.1 uncultured Acidimicrobiaceae bacterium | reverse complement strand
GTAGCGCCAGGTCTTCAGGGCGTCGATGATCTTGGCGGCGGCGGCCGCTGGTTCGAGCGTCACCTGCTCGCCGCGGGCGGCGGTGGCGGCGCCAGAGTCGGTGAGTGCACGCAGACGATCGAGCGCGAGGTCGCCAACGGGTGCGGCCAGGGCGCGGGCACGCGGCCGGTACGGGTGCACGACGGCGTGGTACGGCTCGGCCGGTGTGGACGGTTGCACGACCTCGATGGTGGCCTTGCCCGCAGCACGCAACGCGGCCAGACCGGCGCGGCGCAGGTGGGCGGTGGCACCTTCCACGCTGATGACGGCGGGGGCCGCAACCTCGAGCAGTTCGCGGCGGCCACCGTCGAGGCGGCGGGTGGCGGTCACGATGCCATGCGCTGAGGGCTCTACCGAGATGATGCCGAGCGCCTGCTGCGCGGCCAGGCGGCCGGCGAGGAATGCGGGCACGCTGCCGGTGCCACGGTCGAGCGAGTAGTCGCCGCACCACACCCACGAGGCGCCGGGCACGATGGCGGCGATGGCGGCGGCGACATCGTTCGACATCATCGGGCGATCGGTGTGGATGCGAATGGCGCGTGTGGCGCCGGAGGCGAGTGCGTCGCGCAACACCTTGTCGGCGCCGGCAGGGCCGACGGTGATGGCGATGGCCCCGACTCCGAACGCAGCCGCCTGCTGCAGCGCGAACTCGAGCGCCGACTGGTCGGCCGGACTCATGCCGGCGAAGCGCTCGTCGTTGGGCTCACCCGGGTGGGCGACCCACTTGAGGCAGGCGACGATCACAGGAGTTCCTGTCACGAATGCCTCACGTGCGGCGGAACACGATGCCGTGCCCGCCCTCGGGGTAGTTCCAGCTGATCGCGCCCTCGCGGTTGCACACCATGTAGCACGTGCCGCACTCGAAGCACTGCTCGTGGTTGAACACGATGCCGCCGTCGCTGGTGGGCACGAACAACGACGCCGGGCAGGCCACCACGCACTCACGGGTACTGCAGTCGGCGCACACCTTGCCGTCGACGACGATGTGCGGTTCGTGGTGGATACGGAACTCGGCCGTGGCCATGCGCTCCTGGAACGACATGCCGCCCCACGCATGGGGTTCGAGCATCTCCGTCGGCCGGTTGGTGGGGGGAGTGGTGCCGCTCATCCGAAGCTCCTGAAACCGGCCCAGCCGTCGCGAGCAAGGTCGCGCAACTTCACACCGGCGCGCTTGCGTTCCTGGCCGAGGATGTGGCGCACACCCGGCTTCGGTGCCGGGTTGTCGACGCGGAACATGCGCTCGACCGTGTTGGCCACCATCTGCGGATAGAGGTGCTGCACTCGGTCGCTGAGCACCAGGTTCGGCGCCCGGCGCAGCTTGCGGTGGTCCTTCAACACGAACGTGTCGCGCAGGCGGCGGCTGTACCCGGCGAGACCTTTCATGCCGACGTCGTTGGCCGTGATTGCCTCGACGGCGGCCTCGCCTGCGTACATGCCGCTGGCCATCGCGACGTTGACACCCTCCAACCAAATGCCGGCAGCCAAGCACAAGGCGGCCGCGTCGCCGGCGACGAGCATGCCGGGCATCGTCATCTTCGGCATCATCTCCAGACCGGCTTCAGGGATGACGTGCGCGCTGTACTCGCGCAACTCCGCGCCCTGCACCAGCGGTGCGATGGCAGGGTGCGCCTTGAGGTTGGCGATGATCTGCTCGGGACGCAGTTTCTGCGCCGCCAACTTCGGCAGCTTCAGCACGACACCGACGGCGATCGTGTCGAGGTTCGTGTAGATGAACCCGCCGCCGTTGACGCCCGACGTGCCACCCAGGATCTCGATATCGACACCCTGACGGTCGCGCACGTTGAAGCGCTCGTCGATTACTTCTTCGGGCAGTGCCAACGTCTCTTTCACGCCGAGCGTGAAGTGCTTGGCATCGGTGTGCGTGTACAGGCCGGCCTCTTTGGCGAGGAAGCTGTTGACGCCGTCGCAGGCGATGACGACACGGGCACGCAAATCGCCGTCGGGACGGTCGGTGCGCACGCCGACCACGGTTCCCGACGAATCGCGGATGAGACCGGTGACGGTGGTGCTGGTGATGATCTGCGCACCGGCGGCCTCGGCGTGGCCGGCCAGCCAGTGGTCCCAGTCGGGGCGGAAGGCGGTGGCGCCGTTGTAGGGCGGAGCACCCCAGGCTTCGCTGCGGAAGTCGACCGTCATGGCCTGGGTGTCGGTCAGCAGCATCGTGCTGCGGCGGGTGACCCAGCGCTGCACGGGCGCTTCCAGCCACCATTCCGGAATGAGGTCGTCGAGGATGCGTGGGTAGACCACCCCGCCGTACATGTTCTTGCTGCCGGGGAACGGGCCACGTTCGATGAGCACGACGTCGAGGCCCGCGCGAGCGGCGACGAGTGCCGCGCACGACCCGGCCGGGCCGCCGCCGACGACGATGACGTCGCAATCCAGAGTCGGGGATGACGTGCTCATGATCCGGATCCCAACAGTCGCTCCAACTCGTCGAGTGTGGCGTTCGCATCGGCGGTGATGGCGAGGTCGGCCAGCTGCATCATCGGGCAGTAGCCGTCGGTGTTCACCGAGATGATGTGCGTGGGGTTGCCGAGGCCCGAGGTGTGCTGCACCGCACCGCTGATACCGAACGCGAGGTACAGGTCGGGGTCGATGACCACACCGGTGGTACCGATCTGGCGGGCGTGCGGCGCCCAGCCGCGGTCGGTGACCACGCGGGTCGCGCCCATGCTGGCGCCGAGTGCCACACCGATGCGGGCGATCTGCCCCATCCGGACGGAAGTGTCGAGTCCGGCACCGCCGGCGACGATGCGTGGCGCCTCAGCGAGATCGATCGTGGCCGGGTCGGGCGGCAGGACAGCAGTCACGCGGGCATCGAGTTCCGCGAGCACGGTGAGGTCGACCGTGGCGGGCAGCATCACAGGAACGGTCGCGCCAGCGGCGACCGCGACGCCGCGGACACCTGGGTGCAACGTGGCCACGAACGCCTCGCCGGGCGACACGCGGTGCAGTTCGGTGCTGCCATTGCGAGCGAGGTCGACTCGCGAGCGCGTGACCTGCACGGCCCCTGCCCACAGCGGTCGGTGCATCAGCGCCGCGAGGCGCGGTGCCAGGTCGCGTCCGTCCGGCGATGCCGGCAGAACGATGATCGGCTCGTCGGCGAGCACCTCGGCCAGGGCTGCCGCCAGTGCTGCCGGGCGGAAGGCACCGCCACCGCCCATGGACAGCGCTGCATCGCCG
>CAIXHI010000314.1 GCA_903919215.1 uncultured Acidimicrobiaceae bacterium | reverse complement strand
CTGCGTATTACGAGTCGCTCGCGTCGTACATCAACGCGCTACCCGGCGAACAACGAGTGGAAGTGGTGCCCACCGACACGTATCTGCAGGCCGACGTACTGGCCATCGAGATCAACATTGCCCGTGGCTGGGAGACGCAGATCGATCGCGAACTGAACCCCGAGTTCTACGGCAACCAGCTCACCGACGCGAACTTCCATCTCTGGCTGCAGCAGCACGCCGTGCAGTACGTGGCCGTGCCGCTGGTGGGAGTGCATGACAAGTCGATCGACGAAGCAGCGATCATCAATGCTCGGCCGTCGTACCTTCGTCAGGTATGGGCGGATTCCAAGTGGAAGCTGTACCGAGTGCTCGACCCGCTGCCGTTGGCCGACAACAACGCCACGGTCATCGATGTGCAGCCAGAATCGCTCACCATCGACGCTCGCTCGGTGGGGACGTCGATAGTGCGGTTCCGGTTCACCCGTCTGTACTCCGTGACATCCGGCGATGCCTGCGTCAGCGCCAACCCCGACGGCTGGATCGCTCTTGACGTTCGCCAACCGGGCGTCATTCAGCTCGACATCTCGGTCTCGAACAGCCTCAGCATTGGCAGCGGACCGACCTGCAACACGAAGGTGAACTCGGACTCGAGCGGGTCGACGCCCGATCCCTGAGCCACTTGCGTGGCGGGTGGGGTCAGCCGAGCAGGTGACGCAGGATGCCCACTGCGAAATCGGGCATCCCCTGCATGTCGGCCATACGTTCGAGCTCCACGCGCAGCAGTGCGGACCGGTGCGCGTCGAAGCGCTGGAACTGCAGTAGGTCGCCCACGAGGCGCACGGCCGTGCCGGAACTGGTGGGCATCAGCTCACCCAGTTCGTCGACGAACACGCGGTAGCCGCGTCCGGACGGGTGGTGGAACACCGAACGGTTGCGGGTGGCGAACGGGAACCACAGCGCCACCACCACCGAGCGGTCGGCGCGGTTGTACAGCGGGCCGGAGGCCAGGCGCTGCACACGGTCGATGGTGTCGGCCCGGCGGGCACCGGACTGTGCCCGCATCCAGCGCTCGACCAACATGGGCGCGCCGCTCCAGCGCTGGTACGCCTCGTCTGCCAGGTCGTCGAGGGCGATGGCCTCCGAGTGGGCGAGCTGCGCGAACGAGCGCATCGCGATGGTGGGTTGTGCGCCGCGAAACGCGGAGGAGGCGAGTGCGAGCCCTTCGTCGCGTCCCGACCCGATGAGCAGCGCGAGCAGTGGCTCAACGAGCATGCGTTGCGCGATCGCGGCGGGGCCGTCGCCGTGTGCGGCAGTGCCGGCCAGCACGCGGCCCCACACTTCGGTGAGCGTCTCGAACAGCGCCGCACCGAGTCGCCGCCGCAGTTCGTCGAGACCACCGGCGACGCCGTCGACATCAATGATCGGTTCGCGATCGCCCAGCATGAACTCGTCGGGCACCGCCAGCACCTGTGCCAGCAGCAACGGATCGTCGATCGTGGCGACGGCGATCTGTAGCGCGTCGGTGAGCGCCGCCAGCAGATCGCCGGTGGGCTCGCCGCGCCGGAACGTGTCGACGAAGCGGATCATCAACTCCTCACTGGCCCACCACCGCACGTACGGGTCGGTGTCGTGACGCAGGAGCGTGCTGAGCGCGGCAACCGAATGATCGGTGGCGACATCGACCGGCGCCGAGTAGGCGCGCAGCGGCGCCACCGTGGCGACCGGTGCCGACAACGTCCATTCGTGCGCCCGATCGGTGAGCAGCAGCAACGCCTGCGTCTCGGCCGGGCCACCGTCGATCGACACAGGGCAGGCGGCACCGTCGGCGTCGAGCAATCCCACGACCACGGGGATCCCCAGCGGCGGGTCGTCGGTGAGTCGGTCGGTGCGCCGGACCGTCACGCGGTCGGAGCCGGGATGGTGCTCGATCACGATGGACGGACGGCCAGCGGTGGTGAACCACCGCGCCACCGCATCGATGGCATCGGCGCGTTCCGGTGCGGCCTGCCGCAGTGCGTCGACGAAGTCGTCGACCCCCGCTGCCCCCAGGTCGTGGTGGTGAATGAAACCGACCATCACCTCGCGCCACCGCTCGTCGCCGACGAGCGTGCGCAACATGTTGAACAGCTCGGCGCCCTTCAGATACGTGGTGCGGTTGTAGAGCGCAGTGGGGTCGCTGACCTCGCCTCGAAGGACGGGCGCGCCGATGGTGATCTCCTCGGGGAACTGCAGTCGGCGCAGGTCGAGCACGTCGAGCACACGTGTGGCCGGACCGAACAGGTGCCGCCGGAACCCGTTCTGTGCGGTGAGGACGGTGAGCCCTTCCTTCAACGCCAGCTGACCCCATGTGCGCACCGTGACCCGGTTGCCACGCACGTGGTGCCCGTACTCGTGCGCCACGTTGGCGGCGATGAGCAGCAGATCGTCGTCCGTGTACCCGGTCTGATCGGCGATGAGCAACGTTGGCTCGAAGAACATCAGGCCGTGGTACTCGGTGGCATCGGGGTAGCCCGGGATGGCCACGTAGAGCAGTTCGCCGAGATCGTGCTCGATGCCGCCCTGCTGTTCATCGAAGCGCATCACCTCGTCCATCGCCCACAGAGCGAACTCGCAGCCGTCGATCATGTCCGGCGGCGCGACCACCGTGGTGGTGACCACGGCGCCGGACTGTGTGATGTGCTGCGCTGAACGACGGTCGAGGTGCCCGCCCACCATCGCGAACAGATACGTGGGTTTCGGGATCGGATCGTGGAAGCGGGCGAAGTGGCGGCCCTCGGCAAGTTCTCCCGAATCGACGAGGTTGCCGTTGGAGAGCATGACCGGGAAGTCGGCCACCGCGCCGACCAGCGTGACGTCGTACACCGACCGGCTGGATGGCTCATCGCGCGACCAGGTGAGCCGCCGGAACCCCTGCGGCTCGAGGCAGGTGCTGAGCAGCCCTGCGTACGACACGAACCCCTTGTCGCCAGGTGCCCCCACCGATGCGGACACCTTGGTGCTGACCACGTGGCTGCCTGCAGTGAGGGCAAGGGTGAGCGTGCGTGGTTCGATCACCGCATCGTCAGCCGGGGAACCATCGACGCATACGTCGAGCGTCTGCAGGCCGTGACCGTCGAGCACCATCGGGCCAGGTTGTGTAACCGTGGACTGCACCTGCAGTTCGGCCTCGACCGTGACACTCGCATGGTCGAGTTCGATGCGCAGTCGGATCTCGTCGATCCGCCAGTGCGATCCGGAGCCCAGCGTGGTGCTCATGGGTGGTCAGCGCTGTGCCAGATACTGGCCGACCAGGTCGACGACGCGATCGATCTCTGCAAGCGTGTTGTAGTGCGTGGGCCCGATGCGCAGCACGCCGCCCTTGTCCTGCAGGCCGAGGAACTCGATGACCGGCAGCCCGTAGGAGTGGCCGTTCCACACGTAGACGCCGTACTGGTCGAGGAAGGTGGCGGCGTCGGCGGGGTCCATGGACGGGTGGGAGATGCTGACCGTGGGCACGCGGCGATCGAGTGCGGTGCGGTCGGTGACGCCGTGCACGATGACGCCGTTGATCGACTGCAGCCCGGTGATGAGGCGGTCGCTCAACGTCTGCTCGTACTCGACCATCGCGTTCATCGCGCCGTGGATCTCGGCGGTGCGCTGCTTCATCCCGGCGGCGGTGGCTGCAGCCACGTGAGCGGCGCCCATCGTGCTGCCGAGCCAGCGCAGGTAGTCGATGGCGCCGAGGACACCGGCCTGACCTTCGAGCGACTGAGTGCCGGTCTCGAACTTGTCGGGGATGCTGTTGGGCACTACGCGCAACTTGTAGGCGTCGAGTGGTTCGGTGATCTCGCGGCGACCGAAGAGGACGCCCTGGTGGGGTCCGTAGAACTTGTACGACGACGACACGAGGAAGTCGCACCCGAGGTCTTGTACATCGATCGCGCCGTGGGGAGCGAACTGCACCGCATCGACGTAGGTCATGGCCCCGGCGGCCTTCAACATCGCCACCATCTGCTTGATCGGGTTGATGGTGCCGAGAATGTTGCTGGCGTAGTTGAGCGACGCGAACCGTGTGCGCGGCGTGATGAGCGCTTCGAGTTCGGCGAGATCGAACTCGTACGTGTCGCGGCTCCAGGGGAGGGTCTTCACCACGAGGCCGCGATCGGCGGCCATGCGGCGCCACGGCGTGTTGTTGCCGTCGTGCTCCATGTGGGTGGTGATGATCTCGTCACCCTCTTGGAACAGCGGCCCGAGCACTCGTGTCATCTGGAATGTGAGGGTCGTCATGTTCGGGCCGAACGTGATCTCGTCGGCCGACGGGGCGTTGTAGAAGTCGGCCATCGCGCAATGGGCTTCGTGCTCGAGTTCGGTGGCCAGCAGCGTGGTGCGGAACTGACCGTGCATGTTGGCGTTGAACTCGACCATCGCCGTGCGCATCGCATCGAGCACATGGGTGGGTACCTGGGTGCCCGCCGGATTGTCGAGGTAGGTGCGGGGCAGGTCGTCGTGCCGCAGTGCGAGCGCCGGAAACTGGGCGCGGATGGTGTCGAGGTCGAAGGTCGTCATGGTCCCCACAGCGTTGCATCTCGTGCGTGCGTGCCTTCAG
>CAIXHI010000313.1 GCA_903919215.1 uncultured Acidimicrobiaceae bacterium | reverse complement strand
GTGCACGGTGATGCGCATCAGGGCAACAGCTTCCTTCGTGCCGATGGTCAGCGGATCTGGGTCGACTGGCAACTCGTGCGTCGCGGCACACCGTTCCGCGATGTCAGCTACTTCATCATCAGTTCACTCACCGTGGACGAGCGGCGCGCCAACGACCGCGATCTGGTCGAGCACTATCGCCAGCACCTACTCGCGACCGGAGCTCAGGGCGTCGCCGGCAGCGACGAAGCGTGGCAGCAGTTCATGCGTTGGCCCGCCTACGGCACACAGGCCTGGTTGGGCAATATCAACATGTGGGGTCAGAGCAGCGGGGCCGACATGGTCGCGCGACACTTCGCCGCGTCCGACGACTACGACACGGTCGGCTTGCTCACGGCGGGTCGACAACCGCGGCGGAAGTTCGTGGCCGGCGAAGGCGCCTACCGGCTGCCTCGACAACTGCAACAACAACTCGACGAGAGGCGATCATGAGTACACCGGCCCCCGATGCCCAGCTCACGCACGTCGGCGTGCTGGTCAATGACATGGACGCGATGAAGCGGTTCTACACCGATGTCATCGGTATGACCGTTGTCGATGAGGGAGAACACCTCGGACGCCACCTCACGTTCCTCTCACGTGACCCGTTTGAACATCACCAGTTGGTGATGATCACCGGCCGCAACGCGCCGTACGACACACGGCTGTTGGGCCAGATCTCCTTCCGCGTGCCAGGCCTGCCCGAACTGCGCGCCTTCCATGCGCGGGCGGACGCGGTACATGCGCCCGGCCTCGAAGCGCGCAACCACGGGAACAGCTGGGGTATCTACTTCGCCGACCCCGAAGGCAACAAGATCGAGATGTACTGCACGACACCGTTCCACACGCGCCAACCATGGCGGGTGGCGCTCGACCTGTCCCGGACGGACGAGCAGATCCTCACCGAGACGCAGCGCGTGATCGCCGCCGAGGCCGAGTGGGAGCCGGTCGAACAATGGCGTGCCGGTGTGGCCGAGCGGATGGGGTTGGCACTGCCCGGCGATCGCCCGTACCGCAGTATCTGGACGCACCTGCGCGAGGTCGCCTTTACACAAGGGTTTCTCGAGATAGACGGTGTGCGCACCCGTTACGCCGAGGCTGGCCCCGCAGACGCGCCCGTAGTGATGATGCTGCATGGCACCGGGGGTCACTGGGAGACTTTTGCCGCCAACCTCGGACCGTATGCACGGCAGTACCGCTGCATCGCCATCGACATGATCGGCAACGGCTTCAGCGACAAGCCCGACACCGACTACGAGATCGCCGTCTACATCGACCACGTGCGCGCAGTCATGCGGGAACTTGGCGTGGTACGGGCATCGTTCATCGGCGTGTCGTTGGGCTCATGGGTGGCCGCCCGATTAGCCCACGATCATCCCGAGCAGGTGGAGGCGCTCATCTTCCTGGCCACCGCCGGTCTGATCGCCACTCGCACGAACATGGACCGCATACGCGCCGAGCGCACGAAGGCAGTCAATGACCCCAGCTGGGCCTCGATCAGCGCGATGTTCGAACACCTCATCGCCGACCCGGCCAACCGAATCGACGATCTCGTCGCGCTCCGTCAGGCGGTCTATGGCCTGCCGGAGATGAAGCGTGCCATTGACCACATCCTGATCCTGCAGGACCCCGACGTCCGCGACCGGAACCTGCTCAGCGAGCAAGAGTGGAGCAAGATCACAGCACCCGCATTCGTGGTCGCCTCCGGCAAGGACCACAACGAATACGAGAACACGTCGCGGCGCGTCGCCGGGTTGATGCCCAACGCCCGTTTGTTCGAGATGCCCGAGGTGCGCCATTGGCCACACTTCGAGGACCCCGACACGTTCAACTCTGCGAGCCTCGCGTTCCTCCAGGAAGTCGTGCAGTGATCACCACCGACATCCTCATCGTGGGCGGCGGCCCGTGCGGTATCACGATGGCCAACCTGCTCGGCGTGTACGGCGTGAAGGCCGTCGTCCTCGACCGAGAACTGCAGATCATCGACTTCCCCAGAGCGGTCGGTATCGACGACGAGAGCCTGCGCACGTGTCAGGCGGCAGGTGCGGTGGAGCAAGTGCTGGACGACTGTGTGCAGAACACACCCATTCGCTATCACACCTCGTGGGGGCGCTGCTTCGCCCACGTCAAGCCGGCCGGAAAGCCATACGGCTGGCCGCGTCGCAATCTGTTCCTGCAGCCGTTGTTCGAAGCGTCGATGCGCAGGGCGGTGAAACGCTTCGACACGATCGACGTGCGACTCGGGCACGAACTGCAGTCGTACGTCGCTGATGGCACCGGCGTCACCGCAACCGTCACCGATCATGACGGCACGGCACACCAGATCTATGCCTCCTACCTCGTCGGTGCCGACGGCGGCAAAAGCACGGTGCGCCGCCTCGCTGGCATCGAGATGACGGGCTCCACCGCAGCGATCAAATGGCTGGTAGTCGATGTCGCCGACGACGTGCTCGACATGCCGTACTCGGCCGTCTACTGCGACTCGCACAAGCCGGTCCTGATGGTGCCGCTGCCCTACCGGCACCGTCGGTGGGAGTTCCGACTTGACGACGACGCGGATGACGCTGCAGCCATGCACACCGACCACGTGATGTCGCTCATTGCACCCCGCTACGCGGGTGTCGCACTCCCCCGCGTCGTGAGTAGCCGTGTGTACATGCACCACTCGCGCATCGCGGAGACATTTCAGAACGGCCGGGTGCTGCTCGTTGGCGATGCAGCCCACCTGCAGCCGCCGTTCTTCGGCCAGGGGATGAACTCAGGGATGCGCGACGTCACGAACCTGGCGTGGAAATTGGCGGCAGTGGTCAGCGGTCGCGCAGACCCCAAACTCATCGACACCTACGACATCGAGCGTCGTCACACTGCAGCCGTGATGGTGGGATTCGCCACCCGCATTGGGAACCTGTACACACCGCACAACAGAGTTACTGAGCGCCTGCGCAGCCTGCTGTTCCGGGTACTGAATGTCATCCCCGGCGGGAAGGAATACATCCTGCAAATGAAGTTCAAGCCGATGCCGCGCTATACGACGGGTGTCGTCACCGGAGCCGACACGGCCAAGCGCAGCGATCACCCCACGGGCCGCATGTTCCCCCAGCCACTCGTCGAGACGGACAACCGCACGCGTTTGCGTTTGGACGACGCGATTGGCCCGTGGTTCGCCGTCATCGGCATCGGCTGCGATCCCTCCGCCGGGCTGAATGCCGACCAGCGCCGGTGGTGGGGCGCACTCGGCGCACGCTTCGTACAGGTCGACTCACCTCGCTCACGACCGCTTCCTGGCACCGCAGAAGTGGCAGCCGCAGACCAACCGCTACAGCATCTCGTCGACGTCGATGGCGGTTTCCGCGACTGGCTGCTTGCTCGGCCGCACGATGAGGTGATCGTGCTGCGTCCCGACCGTTACGTCGCTGCAGTGTGTCGTGTGGACGACCTCACGGCCGTCACCGACGCGCTGCGCACAGTGATCGGAGTGGGGCATTGAGCGCCGACCCCCAGTTGATCGCCGAGTTCGCCGACGAACTGTTGACTGCGGCCCGCACCCGCACCCCTGTCCGTCAGCTCTCTCAGCGCCATCCGCAGCTCACGATCGACGACGCGTATGCCATCCAACGAGCCTGGACCGATCGTCGCCTCGCTGAGGGTCGGGTGGTGCAGGGCCGCAAGATCGGGCTCACGTCCCGAGCCATGCAGCAAGCGGTGAACATCGCCGAACCCGACTACGGGGTCCTGCTCGACGACATGTTCTTCTCAGATGGTGATGATCTCCCGCTCCAGCGTTTCATCGCTCCACGAGTGGAGGTCGAACTGGCATTCATGCTCGGTAAGCCTCTCAGCGGACCCGACTGCACGCTCGCCGATGCCCTCGCCGCGGTGGAGTACGTCGTGCCTGCGCTCGAGGTCCTCGACGCCCGCGTGCAGATGACCGACGCTCTCAGCGGCACCGGCAGAACCATCGTCGACACCATCGCCGACAACGCCGCCGATGCCGCCATCGTCGTCGGCAACCACCGTGTGCGACCCGACGAGGTCGACCTCCGCTGGGTGTCGGCGCTGCTCTACCGCGACGGTGTGATCGAAGAGTCGGGCGTGGCTGCGGCGGTGCTCGACCACCCTGCCAACGGCGTCGCCTGGCTGGCCAACAAGTTGGCACTCCACGGCACACGGCTGGAGGCCGGCCAACTCATCCTGGCCGGCTCCTTCACGCGGCCAGTGTGGGTCACGCCCGATTCCACGTTCCATGCGGATTACGGTCCACTGGGCACAATCACCTGTAGGTTCCGATGAACAATCCCGCATCACTCAAGCAACGTCTCCGATCCGGCCGTGCACAGTTCGGCATGTGGATCGCTTCCGGCGATCCGGTCGCAGCCGAAATCTGCGCTGCGTCGGGTCTCGACCTGCTGGCCATCGACACCGAACACGCCCCGAACGACTTGCGTTCGGTCCTTGCTCAGTTGCAAGCGCTGCACGGCTACCCGGTCGCACCGGTGGTACGACCGGCTGCGGCCGACACTGTGCTGTTCAAGCAATACCTCGACATCGGCGTGATCAACTTTCTCGTGCCGATGATCGACTCCGTCGAGGCGGCCGAACGGGTCGTGCGCGCTGTGCGCTATCCGCCGCGCGGTGTCCGCGGTATTGGTGCGTCGCTGGCCCGCTCTGCACGCTGGGGTCTGGACACCGACTACTACTCGCACGCTGATGACGACATCACCGTCATCGTCCAGGTCGAGCACATCAACGCCATCCCCCACCTCGCCGACATCGCAGCCGTGGACGGCATCGACGCTGTCTACATCGGGCCAGCCGACCTTGCCGGGTCGATGGGCTTGCTCGGCAGCTCTTCGCACCCCGAGGTAATCGCCACAGTCGAAGCTGCAATCCGCACCATCGTCGCCGCCGGCAAGGCTGCCGGCGTGAACACGTTCGACGAGGTACTCGCGCAGCGCTACGCCGATGCCGGCGCCACGATTCTCACCGTCGGCGCCGACGTGACGTTGTTGGCCAAGGGCGCCAGCCAGCTCGCTGGTCGGTTCATCCCTCGAACCGATCACTGAGTACCGTGCAGCCATGGCAGCCGTCGAATTCACCACACTCGAGGACGGGATCGCACTCGTCACCCTCAACCGCCCGGAGCGGCTGAACGCGATCAACCGTGAACTCATCGACGGGATGGATGAAGCACTCGACCGACTCAGCACCAACGAGTTCCGCGTCGGCATCCTCACTGGCGCCGGTCGCGGTTTCTGCGCAGGAGCGGATCTCAGCAGCGGCGGCACGAGCTGGACCGATTCGACAGGTCCGGGCTACAAGGCGATGTACGACTCGCAGGTGCGCCTCACCGACCAGTACTCGCGCATGTACGACCTGCCGATTCCGATGGTCGCAGCCGTGAACGGCGTTGCGGTGGGCGGAGGGCTGGCATTCGCGTTGCACTGCGATATCCGCATCGCGTCTCAGTCGGCACGTTTCGGCTCTGCCTTCATCAAGGCCGGCCTGTCGTCGATGGACATGGGCACCAGCTATCTGCTGCCGAAGATCGTCGGTGTCGGAGCCGCCAGGGAAATGATGCTCACCGGACGGATCATCGAGTCGGACGAAGCCCACCGCATTCAACTCGTGCACGAGGTGGTGCCCGCCGACGATTTGATCGAGGCTGCGCTGCGCATGGCCCGCAGCATCCGCGCCAACAACCCCTTCGGTGTGTGGCAGACGAAGATCGGCATCAACACCGCACTCGACGCACCCAGTCTGCGCCACGCCAAAGAACTGGAGAACCGCATCCAGATCATGACCGGCTTCACCCGCAACATGCAGGAGGCGTCCGCCGCCCTCATGGAAAAGCGGACGCCGATCTGGGACCCGATGTGAGCCGACGCTGACCTACGAGCGCACCTCGTCCAGCACCACAGCATCGCGCCCGCTGGCCTTCGCCCGGTACATCGCGGCATCGGCCCGGGACAACGCCTGGTCGATCGTCAACCCCCACGGCTCACCGCGCCCGCCAGCGGCGATCCCGACCGACACCGTCAGCGCATGCCCACCCGGCGTCGGCGATCGATCCAGTCGGGTACGGATCTGTTCGACGACAATGACCATCTCATCGGCCGTCACCTCCGGCAGCACGAGCGCGAACTCCTCACCTCCAAGGCGACCGAGTACTGCGTGGTCCGGCACCGCATCCAGCATTGTGCGGGCGATGTGCCGCAGCGCTTCGTCACCCGCAGCGTGACCAAAGTTGTCGTTGACGTGTTTGAAGTGGTCGACATCGAGCAACGCAACGTGCCACGTGCGTGCCATCTCATCAACCTGTTGGAAGCCTTGGAAGAATCCGCGCCGGTTCAACATCCCGGTGAGATCGTCGCGACGGGCCATGTCGCTCATCGCGAGGTGCAGTTCTCGCGATCGCTCAGCAACCTCCTCGCTGACGCGAACTTGAGTCTCTAGGCGCTGGGCGAGGATCGCCGAGCGCATTCGAGCCTCGGTGGCATCGAAGACAGCCCTGTTCCAGACCCAGCCGTACCCGATGGTGACCGCACACGTGGTGACCAGACCGGGCACCAGGAGTGCGGTCAACGCACCCCCGTCGAACGCGAACAGGACCACGAGCGGCAGCGCCAACGAACAGATGAACTGGGCGACGTAGCGAGCGCCCCCGGCGATGACTATGCCACCAGAGACGCCGACAACTGCGAGCACCAGCACGACCTTCAGCCGCAACTCAACGTCAGCACTGCTGGGTGCCAGGATCGGCCCAGCCAGGCCCCACCCGAAGCCGTCCACCAACCGTGAAACCGAGTTCATCACTCCTGGGAGCGCGGTGGGTGATCCCGCGACGCGACGCGCCGTGTGCACACTCATGCCGTAGTGGAACGAGAACGTGACGACAAAGACACCACACCACAGGCCAATACGGATCCACGACGCATCACCCATCACGGCGAGCACCACGAAGAGAGCACCGACAGGTGAGGTGAGCATCGACGACGGCGCCAAGAGGGCGGCTCGCCGCAGCACTTCAGTTCTCACAGTCCCCGGGTCGGGGGAATCCGAGCCCCTCCCCGCCACCGGCAACTGATCCCACTCATCGTGCACGCCGCAACGCTATCCGTCGCATGCCCTGATCTTCGCCCCCAAGGATCCAGCGCCAGGGCGACCTCGGGGCGACGGCCGTCAACGGTTAACCTGCCCGGGTGAAATATCGTCGCGATATCGAGGGCCTGCGCGCGATCGCCGTGGTGGCTGTGCTGCTGTACCACTTCGGTGTACCCGGACTCGACGGCGGTTTCGTGGGCGTGGACGTCTTCTTCGTCATCTCCGGCTACCTCATCACCTCACTGCTGATCGACGAGCGCGAGACCAAGGGCCGTATCTCGATCAAGGCGTTCTACGCCCGGCGCGCCCGGCGACTCCTCCCCATCTCAGCCACGGTCATCGTTGTCACCGCCATCGCTGGCGCAGTCCTGATGCCAGCCACGCGACTGTCCGATCTCGCTGGCGAGGTCACGTCGGCGGCGTTGTTCGCGGCCAACTTTCTGTTTGCGCAGCGAGGCACGAACTACCTCACCGCCTCGCTTGCGCCGTCGCCACTGCGCCACTACTGGTCGCTCGCGGTGGAGGAGCAGTTCTATTTCATCTGGCCAGCGTTGATCGGCGTCGTCACCATCGGAGCGCGCAACGTGCGCCGCCGAACCGCACAGGCGATGGGCGCAATAGTGGTCTGCTCGTTCGGCCTCAGCGTGCTGCTCACTTCTGGAAGCCCATCCTGGTCGTACTTCGGCCTGCACACTCGAGCGTGGGAGCTTGGACTCGGCGCGCTGCTCGCGGCAGTTGCCCCACACACCGACCGCATCCCTGATCGCTACCGGGCTGCGCTCGGCTGGGTCGGCATCGCAGGAATCGCCGTCGCGGTGGTCACCTTCGGCGAGGTCACCGTCTTCCCCGGATGGGCCGCCGCGCTCCCCGTGCTCGCCACAGGTGCGATCTTGGTGGCCGGCAACCGTACGCCGCGCTCACCATCGTTCTTCATGCGCCATGAACCATTCGTGTACCTCGGCACCCGTTCGTACTCGCTGTACCTGTGGCACTGGCCCGTGCTGGTGATCGCTGAGGCGCGCCTCGATCGCACGTTGCATTTCAGCGAGAAGGTTCTCGCGCTGGCACTGGTGTTCGCGCTGGCCGAGATGGGCTACCGCTTCATTGAAGACCCGATCCGCTCGTACCGCCCGCTCGCCCGACGGCCAGCGCGATCGTTGGCGATGGGCGGCGGCCTGGTGGCGGTCAGCCTGCTCGCCGGGGTGCTGCTGCACAACTATCACCCCGACCTGTCCACCGGCGTCGTCGCCGCGGCTCCATCGGCTGTTGTCACCACCACCACAGCGACACCCGCCACCACGCTCCCCACGGCCGACACCGCCGTGGTCGCCCCCACCAGTGCGCCGGCCGCCACCGTGCCCGCCGGGCCAGTGCCCATCGCCATGGCAGATACGCCTGTGGTGCAGGCCATCGTCGACGCGCTCACGAACGATGTCGTCCCCGACAACGTGCGGCCGCCGGTACTCAACGCCAAGAACGACACCGGCAGCATCTACGACAACGGCTGCCATCAGTACTACGCCAGCGAGGTCAAGCCGGGCTGCGTGTTCGGCGACCCCAACGGCACCATCACGGTTGCGCTCTGGGGAGACTCGCACGCTGCCCAGTGGTTCAGCGCACTCGACACCATCGGCAAGGCCCATCACTGGAAGTTGCTCGCACTGACGCAGGGCGGCTGTCCGTACCTCGACATCGAGGTGTTCAACAATCACGACAACACGGTCTTCCATCACTGCGGCGCCTGGCGCACGGCGGTACGCGCGTACATGAGGGAGCAGGGCGCGAGCTTCGTGTTCATGTCCGAGTTCTATTCGCTCAGCGAGGCCAGTTCGCGAAAGCCCTTCTCCGTCGCTCAGTGGCAAGCACAGATCCCGGCGCTGATCGCGAGCCTGCGTGCCGACGGCGTCGAGCCGATCATCATCGGTGACGTTCCAAACCCGCCGAAGAACGTTCCCGACTGTGTGGCCAAGAACCGCCACCAGATCTCCGCCTGCGATGCGCGCAGCGACGCTGCTGAGGCCTCTGCGATCAACGATGCCCTGCGGGCGATGGCCGCCACCGACAAGGTCAGCTTCATCGAGCCACCAAAGTGGACCTGTGCCAACGGGCTGTGCCCGGTCGTGGTCGGCGACATCCTCGTCTACCGCGACGGCGACCACTTCACGAACACGTTCATCCAGTGGCTCACCCCGCTGTTCGAAGCGGTGGTTGCGCCGTTCGTCGACGGGGTCAGTGCGGGGTGATGTAATCGCCGACCTGCAGCGAAGTTCGCCGTAGCGACTCGGTGTAGGTAGCCCGCTGTCCAGCGCTGAGATCAGTGCGGGCCAACTGCTGCAACACGTCGTGGATGACGTGGCCGTTGTTCTTGTCCACCCACGTGGGGTGCACGACCGGTGCAGCCACCACGGGCTTTCCGGTCGCCGAATCCAGGCGCATCGTGATCAGCACCACGACGCCATCCTGCGTGGCGGGTGGAAAGTACGCACGTGTCGGCAAGTCGCTGAGGCTGTCGCCCATGCCGAACACGACCCACACGCCGTTGACCTGCTCGATCTTCTGGATCATGTGCGAGTGGTGGCCGACGATGAGGTCGATCTGCCCGCTGGCGGTCAGTTCGGCGGCGAGCTTGCGTTGTGCCGAGGTCACCTCGGCGAGCGGCTCGGTGCCCCAGTGCATGCTGACGACGACAAACTGGGCGCCCATCTCGCGGGCCTTCTTGGCGTCGCTGATGATCCGCTTCGGGTTGTTCAGCGCCGAACGCCACGACTCACCCTTCGGTGTGTCGAGACCGTTGTACCCCCATGTGTACGACAGGTGCGCCATCGTCACGCCGTTAACCGCGAACACCTTCGGCTCGATCTCGTCTGGGGTGCGCGCCATACCGGCGTGACCCATGCCCATCTCATCGAGGGCCCCCAACGTGGCGTCAATGCCGGCGACACCCTGATCGAGTGAGTGGTTACTTGCGTTGCTGCAGCGGTCGTAGCCAGCCGAATGGATCCCGGCGACGAGTTCCTTTGGTGCCCCGTACAGCGGAAACGTGGAGGGCTGCTTCCCAGCCGGAGCGATCGGCACCTCCAGGTGGCAGACCCCGAGATCGACGCTGGACACCAACGGTGTGATTTCGGCGAACATCGGCGCGAAGTCGTAACCCGTGCCACCAGCGTTCGCGGCGGCGTCCTCCCAGACCGAGGAGTGGATCAGGATGTCGCCGGAGAACGCCATCGTGACCTCGCCCTGCGGACGGGCAGGAAGTGTGGTCGTGGTGGCGATGGACGACGTGGAGGCCGTCGAACCGTCGGATGGGACCGCCGTGCCAGACGAGTTCGCCGACACGATCGGGCTCATCGCCATCGTCGGGTCTGGATCGGCGGCGGCTGACGAACCACCGCACGCAGCCAGCAGCACCATCGCTGCGGACCCGAGAGCGAACGATGCAACCCATTGGAAACGCGTCTTCCCGTGTGAAGTCACCGCGGAAGCGTAGGCGGGTAGTGCTAGCGGTGCAACGCGCCCTAGCGCTGGACGAGGCGCCGAGCTAGTGCTCCCTGAGGAGTCGACCTGCACCTTGTAGCGGCTGAGCGAATCCGTTCTCACGGAGCGCGTACCACAGCAGTGTCGGGTTGATCGCCACGATCGGCACACCTGTGGACGTTTCCAGCCGGTCGATCACGTTCAGCATGCTCATTCCCGTACCGCACTGCACCACCGCATCGAGTCGGTTGCCCGGTGTCGCCAGAACTTCCGTGATCGCCTGCTCCTTGGCCCAGTCGGGCAAGTGCGCGAGCTTTTGCAGGCTGTTGCACGCCAACCCAACACTGGCCACCACATCGATACCCATGTCGTTGAACATGCGGATGGCCGAGGCATTGCCACTCGCCTCGAACGGAGTGAGTAGCCCGATTCGCGTCGCGCCCAGGACCCCGAGAGCGCTGCGAACGGCGTGGTGCCACGTCGCCCATCCCAGGTCGGAGCCGTGCTCCACCCTGTCCATCGTCTCGCTGATCGAGTCCATCCCCACCAAGATGTGCTCGAGGCTCATGCCGAGGATCATGTATTGCGGAGTGCCGAGCAGTGCCGTCTGCGCTGCGTCGTCGAGGCCACTGAGAAAGCCCGCTCGGAATTCGGCGACACCTGCGGCTGTACTGATGTCCGGCTTGGGCGTCACCACCGGAGTGGTGTGCAACCCAACTCCATCGAGCCCAGCCGACGCTCCGTTGCCGATGAGCAGACTCCAGAGCTCCTGCTCCATGATCGTGTTCGTTGCCGGGACGATCAGGCCGAACCGGTGCCGAAAGCTGCGCGAATCGGGATCACCGCCAGATGGCGCGTCTGCCCGAACGAATCGAGCGTCGACCTGGCCATCGACGATCACACCTGGTGGAAGTGCATCGACGCCCACGTCTGGAACATGAAACGTCCGGCCCGACAGGGCACCGCGGGTGTGCTGCATGTGCGCGGTCATCGCCGCTACTGCGCCGCCGTCAGCGTGACGCTGTCGACCCCACCGATGTACCAGTCGTCCTTCTGGATCTCGTCGAGAATGACCGTGACGGCCGAACGAGGGCAGGACAGATGCGCCACCATCACGTCAGTGATGTCCGCAGCAATTGCGTTCTTGGATTCGGTGGACGCACCTGACCAGAACTGAGCTCGCACAACCGGCATTGCAACTCCCCTATTTGTCTGCCACAGCACCACAGTTGTGTGGCGAGGCGCACAGTAACAGCACCACCGGGGACGCCGGGGGGTGAGTCCCATCACGTGGTGTAGGAGTCAGCGGCCAACGTGCTCGGCCCTTCCAATGTTGGCGATGAGATGGGGTGGTGCCCGGCCTGAACGCCGACATTGAGGAGCGCGAGCGTGAATCGGACAGTGCGAGCCATCACGTCACCTCGCGCCTCACGAGCCACGCTCGCCCCGGCAACGGCGTCCGGCAGGTTCGGGACGGCATGATGCCCCCGCTCGAAGAAGAACGGCTCAATAAGGGCCCACATCTGCTGATCGGCCGATGGCTGCTCCAGTTGAATTGCGGGCTGGTCCCATGGGTGATGGTCCTCCTCATCGCTGCACACTGGTTGTCACACTGGGCCGGTGGGCGGGCTCCGTTCTACAACAGCGATTGATCGCCTGGCCGACAGCAGTTCTGCCGACGCGTGGGCATACCCCAGCGAAACGGAAGCGGTTGGCCCGCGCCTGAGGGCAGAAGCGTTCGACGACACAACGCAACAGCCGCCCCGAAGGGCGGCCGTTGTCTACATCAGTGTGTCGAAGGGGGGACTTGAACCCCCACGAACCTAAGTTCACTAGCCCCTCAAGCTAGCGCGTCTGCCTATTCCGCCACTTCGACGTGGTGAGCCATGAAGGCTACCTGCGAGCGCTCAACGCACCAACAGGAAGCTCAGAGCGAGGACCGTTCCGATCCAGATCACACCGAACACCGAGGTGATCCGGGTGAGGTTGCGCTCGGCAGCGGTGCTGCCGAGGGCCGTGCTGCCGCCGCCGCCGAACATGTCGCTGAGGCCACCACCGCGACCGCTGTGCATGAGCACACCGGCCACCATGCCCAGAAGGGCGATGACGTTCAGGATCACGGAGACATACAGCAAGAAATCACGCACGAGCGGAAATCCTATCGGGCAAGGTCACAGAGCGGCGCCACGCACGGCCACTGCGACGGGTTCGAGTGCTGGAAAGTGGCACGCCACCGGGTGGCCCTGACCACGCTCTTCCAACGCTGGCTCCTCGACGGCGCAACGATCCTGGGCAACTGGGCAGCGAGTGCGGAAACGGCACCCGGACGGCGGATTCAGCGGGCTGGGCACATCGCCGGTGAGCACCACCCGCTGGCGGGCGCGCTCGGCATTCGGGTCGGCGATCGGCACGGCCGACAGGAGTGCCTTCGTGTACGGGTGCGCCGCCGCTTCGTACAACACCTCGGAGTCCGCAATCTCGACGATCTTGCCCAGGTACATCACTGCCACCCGGTCAGAGATGTGGCGCACCACCGAGAGGTCGTGAGCGATGAACAGGAACGACAGTCCCAGACGGTCCTGCAGTTCCTCCAGCAGGTTCACCACCCCGGCCTGCACCGACACATCGAGCGCCGAGACCGGCTCGTCAAGCACCAGCATCTGCGGCTGCAGCGCCAAGGCCCGAGCGATGCCGATGCGCTGACGTTGGCCACCGGAGAACTCGTGCGGGTAGCGGTTTCCGTGCTCGGGGTTCAGACCCACCAGCCGCAGCAGTTCGGCCACACGCTCGCGTCCGCCGGCGCCGTATTGATGGTGCACCTTCATCGGGTCGGCGACGATGTCGTTCACCGGCAGCTTCGGGTTCAGCGAGGCATAGGGGTCTTGGAACACGATCTGCAGATCGCGACGTACTTTGCGCAGGTCGGACTCGCTGAGGCCGACCAGTTCCTGTCCCGCGAACTTGACCGAGCCTGACGTCGGCTTGTGCAACTGCAGGATTGCTCGGCCCAGCGTGGACTTGCCGCAGCCGCTCTCCCCCACCAGACCGAGTGTCTCACCGCGGGCCACGTTGAGCGACACCCCGGAGACCGCCTGGACGGTGCCGACAGTCCGCCGGAAAATGCCGCCACCGCGAACCGGAAACTCCTTCACCAGATCGGTGATTTCGAGGACGATCTCGTCAGTCACGAACAACCTCCGTGTCGTGAGTGGCAGCGAACATGGTGCGAGCGTCATCCATCGCCAGCACTTCGTCGCGGCGGATGCAAGCCGATGCGTGCGTCTGCGTACCGACCAACGAGAACTTGCCGGGGGCGTCGAGGCGGCACGCGTCAGTGACCATCGGGCAGCGAGGCCCGAAGGAACAGCCGGGCGGCATCCGGATGAGCGATGGTGGACTGCCGGGGATCGGCCGCAAGCGACTGCCATGAGCGTGGATACCGGGCATCGAACCCAGCAGACCGGCGGTGTACGGCATCGAGGTGCGATAGAAGATGTCATCGACCGAGCCGGACTCGACGACCGCTCCGCCATACATCACCAAGACACGCTGGGCCATACCGGCGATGACGCCGAGGTCGTGCGTGATCAGGATGATCGCGGCACCGGTGCGGGCCTGCACCCGCTCGAGCGTCTCCAGGATCTGCGCTTGCACGGTCACATCGAGTGCCGTGGTGGGCTCATCGGCGATCAGGATGTCGGGATCGTTGATCATCGCCATGGCGATCATCGCCCGCTGGCGCATACCGCCGGAGAACTCGTGCGGGAACGAGTCGAGGCCATCCTTGGGGTTCGGGATGCCCACCAGCTCGAGCGCATCGATCGAGCGCTCGGTCATCTCGCGCTTCGGCATCTCCCGGTTGTGCACACGCAACGCCTCGCGGAGTTGCACACCCACGGTGTACACGGGGTTGAGCGCTGTCATCGGATCCTGAAAGATCATCGCCAACTTGTTGCCGCGCAGCGACTTCACAGCGCCGTGCGAGCCGAGCAGTTCCTGACCGCAGAACTTGGCGCTGCCGGAGACCCTGGCGGTCGGCGGCAACAACCCCATGACCGCCAAGGAGCTGACCGACTTGCCTGAACCCGACTCGCCCACCACGCCGAGCACGTCGCCACGGCTCAGCGTGTACGAGATGTCGCGGGTGGCGTGCACCACCCCGTCGTCGGTGGGGAAATCGACCGTGAGGTGCTCGACCTCCAACAGGAGTTCCGAATCGGCGCTCATGCCCTCACCCGATTCTGCTTGGGATCGAACGCATCGCGCAGACCATCACCAATGAAGTTCACGCACAGCACGATCACGATGATGAACAGGCCGGGAAACCAGAACAGCCACGGGTGCGTCGAGAACGCCGTCTGGTTCTCGGAGACCAGCGAGCCGAGCGAGACATCAGGCGACTTGACGCCGAGCCCGAGGAACGAGAGCGCCGTCTCGGCGAGGATCGCGCCGGCCACCGACAACGTCGCGTTGACGATGATCGGGCCGACCGCGTTGGGGAGCATGTGCTTGAAGATGATCCGCTTCGACGTGGCACCCGACGCACGGGCAGCCTCGACGAACTCCTTTTCGCGCAGTGACAGGAACTCGCCACGGATGATGCGCGCGATCCCCATCCAACCAAAGCCACCAAGGATGAGTGGGATGACCCACCACGTATCGCCGCTGACCTTACGGCCGAGCACCGCCGCCACTGCCAGGTAGGGCACGGTGAGGATCAGGTCGGTCATGCGCATCAGGACCGCGTCGAGCCAGCCACGGAAGAACCCTGCAGCGGCACCGATCAGGACACCAAGCGTCGTGCTGACGATGGCGACCATGATTGCGATCAGCAGACTGCGCTGAGTGCCGCGTAGCGTCTGGGCGAACAGGTCTTGGCCGACCTGGTTCGTGCCGAACAGGTGCGGCGCACAGCTGAGGTCGTGGTCGCGCGGGTACTTGGCAATGAAGTCCGCCCGCCAATCCCCGGTGTCGCCAGTGGCGCCGGCGATCGTCGTGGTGGGTGCCGGCGCCAGGCGGTCGACCGTGGTGGTGACACCAGGGTCGGTGTTGGTGGGCACCGCGACCGTCTCAATCGGCCGACAACGACCCGCCGGCTTGGTGAGCGAGGGTGCGTTGTAGGACTCGAGGTTGTTCTGCGGGATGCGAGCGTGGTCGTAGCCCCACACGCGAGCACCGGCGAACGCCAGTAACGCCATCAACACCAGGACGACGAGGCTGATCATCGCCAAGCGGTGGTGCAGGAAGCGGCGAACCACCAACTGCGCTTGCGTACGCGCCTTGACGTCGAACTCGTGGTCCTGCGTCGTCGGGGTCGGGTCGGTCGTTTCACTCATGACGGATCCGCGGGTCGAGCTTGGCGTAGATGATGTCCGCGATGAGGTTGAACACCACGACGTTGATCGCGGTGACGATCAGGTAAGCCATCGCCTTGTTCGGGTCGATGTCCTTCTGTAACGCCTCGCGGAAGAGTTTGCCCATGCCCTGGATGCTGAACACCGTCTCGGTGATGATGGCGCCACCGAAGATGGCACCGAAGTCGAGGGCCACCACCGTGACGATCGGGATCAGCGCGGTACGGAAGGCGTGCTTGAAGATCACGGCCCGTTCGCTGACACCCTTCGCGCGAGCGGTACGCACGTAGTCGGCGCTGAGTGTTTCCAGCATCGATGCGCGAGTGAAGCGCGAGTACCCGGCGTAGCTGATGACGGCCAGCGTGGTGACCGGCAGCAGCAGGTGGCCGAGATGATCTCCCAAGCGGGGCCAGAAGCCCTGGTGGGCGAAGCGCGGGTCGGTGGTGTTCACCGTGCCGATCCAGCGGAAATACGTGCGGTCGGCCAAGAATCGGTCGACCAGGAAGCACACCACGATGGTGCCGACAAAGCCCGCCGCTCCGGCAATCATTCGACGGCGCTTCGTCACCGTTCGCTTGAAACCGAACAGCATCGAAGTGAAACCTGCCCCAAGCAGGCCGATGACGAGGAAACCGGCGGTGCCGATCCCCGGGTTCTCCAGCCAGTTGTTGAACTCGATCGCGCCGAACACCTTCAACAACACGGCGAACCAGAACACCGGCATGGCGTAGAAGAGAAACGATACGAACGTCGCCGAGTAGTCGAAGAACGAGTACTGCCGCACTGCGCTGATCACACCGACGGCGATACCGAGGCACACTGCGATGATGGTCGACAGCAGCACGATCTGGAGCGTGGTGCCCATCGCCCGCCACAACTGGGGCCCAATCCGCAGACCTTTGTTGTCGATGCCAAAATCGCCGTGCAGCATCTTGCTGAACCACAGCCAATAGCGTTGAAAAATCGGCTCGTTGAGATGGAGCGTGGCAGTGCGCTGAGCGATTGCCTGCTGACTGTTCGGCCGGCCGCGCAGCGCCTCGAGCGGGTCACCAGCGTTGGCGACCAGGATGAAGACCAGCACGGAACATACCAAGAGCATTGGTATGGCCACCAGCATTCTGCGGATGATGAGGCGAAGCATGGGCGTCGTATGAACGGGCCTCGGGGAGGGTGCTGGGCACCCTCCCCGAGGCGTCATTCGGTGTGACTCTGAAGGGTTACTTCAGCGACCAGAGCTGGGCGTTCCAGGTGATACCGGCCTGCGTCGGGTTGTAGATGACACCGCTGACGGTGCCATCAGTCGCCGTGAGGTCGGGGAACTGGAAGATCGGGATGGTCGCAACATCGGCCCACACCAGCTTGTCGGCTGCGTCAGCAGCTGCGGCCAGCTTGGCCGGGTCGAGCTCGGTCGTCAGCTGATCGAGGTACGGGTCGAGCTTCGTGTTGGTGTACTGGCCGAAGTTCGAGCTGCCGCCAGTGGTGAAGATCGCCTTCTGGCTGGACTGCAGCGGGCTACCGACCCATGCGAACAGTGCGATCTCGTACTGTCCGGTGGGCAGGATGTTGCTGAAGATGTCCTCGTTCGGCTGGTCGATGATCTCGATACCGGCTTCCTTGCAGGACGCTGCGGTCAGCTGCACTTCGCTGGCACGACGGGGGTTCGGATCCTTGCGGGCGATCTTCATCGACAGGCGGGTGCCGCCCTTGGCGTAGATGCCGTCCGAGCCCAAGGCCCAACCGTCGGCCTCGAGGGTCGACTTTGCCTTGGCGATGTCGACCTTGGCGTAGTCACCCGCGTTGTCGACGTAGTCCGACTGGAACGGGAAGTAGAAGTGGTTGTTCACCACAACTGCACTCGGGTTCACAGGAACGATGAGCTTGTCGACAATCTCCTGTCGGGGCAGGCACAGTGCGAACGCCTGGCGAACCGGCAGTTGCTTCGTCAGCGGGCTGGCGAAGTTGAAGTCCATGTGCTCGTAGGTGTAGCCACCGTCAACCTTGACCTCAGCGCCCGAGACTCCCTCGAGCTGCGCAAGCAGGTCGGGGTTCGGCTGTGGGGTGATGACCTGGACTTCCTTGTTCTGCAGGGCGATCGGCTGCTGCGTCGCGTCGTCGATCAGACGGAAGACGATGCTGTCTGCCAGGGCGGGGGTACCCCACCACTTGGGGTTCTTCTCCAGCACAACGCTCTCACCAGGGGTGAACGACGTGATCATGAACGGTCCGGCCGACAGCATGACGGTCGGGTCGATGCCCTTGTCAGCGGTGAAGCCGGTGTTCCAGAACTCGGCGGCCTTGGCCAGATCGGCCATGTTCTTGTCCGCGTACGCCTTGGCGATGTCGGCAACGCCGGACTTCGCCTCGACCACGTGGGCAGGAATGAGGCCGGTGAACAGCGCGTTCCAGTCGGAGAAGTTCTTGTCGTAGGTGGCGGTGACGGTCTTGCCACCATCGGCGCACTCAACGGACTTGATGTTCTCGTACCCGGTGGTGCTGGCGGTGTTGAACAACAGCACCGGCGTGCCCGAGTCGGGGTCGGTGACGGGCGTGCCGTCGCTGCCCTGCTGGGTCAGTGTGCCGTTGCTCGAGATCCAGGCCAGCTGGAAGTCCTTGCAGTCGACAGCCACACCGTCGCTCCAGACCGCTTCGGCCTTGATCTTGTAGACCACGGTCTCGGGACTGGTGCTGGTGAGCTCAGCTGAGTCGAGGAGGTCCGTCGACATGACCAAGGCGGCCTTGTCGTCGAAGTAGAAGGTGAACGGCTGCACCGGGTTCAGTACGAGGGCGTTGGCGAAGGCGTTACCATCCGACGTGCCGTTGTTATACGTGTAGAACTCCTGCTCAGCGGCATAGGTGATCGTGCCGCCCTCCGCTGGCGCAGCGGTGGTGTCGCCGCCGCCGGTGGTGACCGGGGCCTCGGTCGTCGTAGGGTCCTTGTCGTCGCTGCACGCAGCAGCTACAAGGGCCAAGCCGACAGCGATGACGGCAAATTTGCCGCGCTTCGTGGTCCTCATTGGTGTCCTCCTAAGTGAAACGGAGGGAGGTTGGAATCAGGTAGGCAGAAGCCGTCCCGTCGCACGAACTGTCCTCCCCGATCAGCTCGGGCGAGCGAACAATATCACGGCCTGTTACCGCGCAGTAGCAACTGCCTTCTGGGCGTACGACTCAGCGACCGAGTTTGCAGATTCGAGCAAACTCGTCCGCGTCGAGGCTTGCACCACCGACGAGGGCGCCATCGATATCCGGCATCGCGATCAGCTCGGCGATGTTGCTGCCCTTGACGCTGCCGCCGTACTGGATGCGGACGTTCGCCGCAGCCTCGGCGCCGGCGATCTCCGCCACGCAGACGCGGATGGCAGCGCACACCTGCTGCGCGTCGTCACTCGTGGCAGAGCGCCCGGTGCCGATCGCCCAGATGGGTTCGTAGGCGATGACGAGCGCACCGATCTGCTGCGAAGTGCGACCGGCAAGGCCAGCCGTGATCTGACCGAGCACCTTGGACTCCGTAGCCCCTGCCTCGCGTTCCTCGAGGGTCTCGCCACAACACAGAATCGGCGTCATCCCGTGTCCCTGGATGGACGCCACCTTCTTGTTCACCATCTCATCGGTCTCACCGAAGATCTCGCGGCGCTCGCTGTGACCGGCGATGACGTACTGCACGCCCAGCTTCTGGAGGAACACCGGCGACACCTCGCCGGTGAAGGCCCCCTTCTCATCCCAGTGACAGTGTTGCGCACCGAGGGCGTACCCGAGCTTGTCGCTGTCGATCACCGTCTGCACGCTGCGGATATCGGTGAACGGCGGGTGGATGCTGACGTCGGTGGCTTCCAGCTCGTGCTTGCCCACCAGGTAGGCCAGCTTCTGCACCGTTTGAATGGCTTCGAAGTGGTTGTGGTTCATCTTCCAGTTACCGGAGATGAGTGGCTTACGCATTGGGGGCTCCCCTCAGAGCGGCGAGACCGGGGAGGTCGCCGAGCTCGAGCAGTTCGAGCGAGGCACCACCGCCGGTGCTGACGTGGTTGACCTCGTCGTCGAGACGGAACTGTGCCAACGCCGCAGCGCTGTCGCCGCCGCCGACGACGGTGAATGCCTTCGTGTCGGCCATCGCCTGGGCGACGGTGCGAGTGCCGGCCTCGAAACGTGGGTCTTCGAACATGCCCATCGGACCGTTCCAGAACACGGTGCGCGCGTCCATGATCACGTCGCTGAACGCTGCCGCTGAGCCGGGACCGATATCGAAACC
Source organism: uncultured Acidimicrobiaceae bacterium (assembly GCA_903919215.1). Taxonomy (GTDB): domain Bacteria; phylum Actinomycetota; class Acidimicrobiia; order Acidimicrobiales; family Ilumatobacteraceae; genus UBA668. The sequence continues at coordinate 2,973 of CAIXHI010000313.1, read as the reverse complement.
CTTCGCGCCGTCGGGCAGCGAACGCCCGAACGTCGCGAAGTTGCCGGCCGCGTCGACACCCACGAGGTCGTCGGGGAGATGAATCGTCTTGCCGCTGGCAGCCGACTGTGCGAGCAGGCGCTTGCACGTCTCCACCTGATCAGGCTCGAACAGCGAATCGCCGATCGAGTAGCCCTGCGCAGAGAGGAACGTGAAACACATGGCTCCGCCAATGACCAGCGCATCGACCGTGTTCAGCAATGCCTCGACGACGCCGAGCTTGTCGGAGATCTTGCTGCCACCCAACACCGCGACAAACGGGTGCTTCGGATCGTTGCGCAGGCCGAGGAGGACCTCGACCTCCTTCTGCAACAGCAGGCCCATCGCCGACGGCAGGCTCGTCGGCGGGCCAACAATGCTGGCATGGGCGCGATGACAGGCGCCGAACGCGTCATCGACGTACATGTCGATGCCGTCAGTGAGCTTGGCGACGAACGCCGGATCGTTGCCCTCTTCACCTGCGTCGAAACGCAGGTTCTCCAGCAACTCCACGCCGGGTGCGAGCTCGGCCAGGCGAGCCCGCACCGCGTCCATCGAGTACTTCGGGTTCGGTTGCCCCTTCGGGCGGCCGAGGTGCGAGGCCGTGACGACGGTCGCTCCGCGTTCAGTGAGCCAGTTGATCGTGGGCAGCGCGGCGCGGATGCGGAAGTCGTCGGTGATAACGCCACCGTCCATGGGGACGTTGAAGTCGGTGCGCACCAAGACCCGCTTCCCGCGCACGTCACCGAGATCGGCGAGTGTGGGGATGCGGCTCATCGCTACTTCTTCTTGATCTTCGGCAGCTTCGAACCGGCGTACAGGGTGGTATCGATCAGGCGGTTGCTGTAGCCCCACTCGTTGTCGTACCACGACAGCACCTTGATCATCTTGCCCATGCTCATCGTGAGCCCGGCGTCGAAGATGCTGGAGTGCGGGTCGCCGACGATGTCGCTGGAGACGATCGGGTCTTCGGTGTAGCGCAGCACACCCTTGAGCGAACCGGCAGCGGCCTTCTTGAACGCAGCGTTGATCTGCGCCACTGAGGCTTCGGTCTTCAGCAGAGCAGTGAAGTCGACGACCGAGCCGGTGGGCACGGGCACGCGCAGCGAGGTGCCGTCGAGCTTGCCCTTCATCGACTCGAGCACGAGGCTGGTGGCACGGGCGGCACCGGTGCTGGTGGGCACGATGTTGATCGCTGCGCCACGAGCACGACGAAGATCCTTGTGTGGACCATCGACGAGCTGCTGGTCGCCGGTGTAGGCGTGCACGGTCTGCATCAGACCCTGCTCAACACCGAACGCATCGTCGAGCACCTTGACGATCGGCACGAAACAGTTCGTGGTGCAACTGGCGTTGGAGATGACCTGCTGGGTCTTGAAGTCGAACGTCTTGTGGTTCACGCCGTACACGAACGTGGCATCGGCGTTGTCGCACGGTGCCGAGACGATGACGAGCCTGGCGCCTGCCTCAAGGTGAGCGGCGGCGGCATCGCGCTTGGTGAAGAAGCCGGTGCTCTCGATGACGACATCGACACCGAGTTCCTTCCACGGCAGGTTCTTCGGATCGCGCTCGCTGACGACGCGTAGCTCGTCACCGTCGACGCTGATACCGCTCTTGGTGGCCTTGATCGTGTTCGGCAACACGCCCAGCACTGAGTCGTACTTCAGCAGGTGGGCCATCTGGTCCAGCGAACCGAGGTCGTTCACCGCCACGAAGTCGATGTCCGCACCGCGCTGCTTGGCAGCCCGGAAGAAGTTGCGCCCGATGCGCCCGAAACCATTGATACCGACGCGAACCGTCATGGTCACGTGTCCTTTCGCGAGGAGGGTCTTGCGAGCCGAGCCTACTCATCTGAGCAGGGGCGACTCCCAAGTTGCCGGGTCAGCGGCTGAGATCGCGATGGCCTACACGAACCGCATACCCGCGCTCACGAAGGCGACTGGCGAGATCCTCGGCGACGGCAACGCTGCGATGTCGCCCGCCGGTGCAGCCGAAGGCAACCGTCAGGTAGCTCTTACCTTCCTGCTCGTAGGCCGGCAGCAACGTGAGGATCATCCCCGAAAAACGCTCGAGGAAATCATTGGCCTGCGCCCGCTCGAGCACGAAGTCGCGCACCGCTGGATCGTGCCCGGTGAGCGGTCGCAACGCTTCATCCCAGTGGGGGTTCGGCAGAAAGCGCACATCCATCACGATGTCGGCATCGATCGGCAGACCATGTTTGAAGCCGAAGCTCTCGATTGCGATCTGCAGACGCTGGTCGTCGCCCGGCTCATCGAAGGCCGCGACCAACTTGGCCTTCAGCTGGTGCACGTTCAGTTCGGTCGTGTCGATGACGAGGTCGGCGGCGCTGCGCACGGGCTGCAACAACTCGCGTTCCAGCTCGATTGCCTCTACCAGTCCGGGTGCCTCACCGTCGAGCGGGTGCTTGCGACGTGTGGCGTCGTACCGCTTCACCAGCGCTGCCGAGTGCGCATCGAGAAACAGCAGGCGCACACGGTGTCCCTGCGAACGCAGCGCCGCCACCTTCGGGAGCAGCTCCACGTGTTGTCGCCCGGCCACCAGCGCGAGACGTTCGATATCGCTGCCGGGCTTACTGACCAGCTCCACGATCGTGTCCACCAGGCTCGTGGGCAGATTGTCGATGACATACCAACCGAGGTCTTCCAGCACGGCTGCGGCACCAGAGCGCCCGGCCCCGGACAAGCCGGTGATGAGGAGGATGTCGGCCATCGAGTTGATCGTAGGTCGTTCAGACCTTGCGCGTGCGGAGGTACAACAAGCGCGGGATCGTGGATGCCGCCGCGTACTCCTCGGCCTTGGCCAAGAATCCGGCCGGCGGTGCCGGCTCTTCCATCCGCTGCAACATCAGGCCGTGGTCGGCAAGTGTGTTGATGTAGCGACTGAGCGGGCGGTGGATGAACGGGATGAACACGTCCTTCTCCACCTCCTCGATGG
>CAIXHI010000312.1 GCA_903919215.1 uncultured Acidimicrobiaceae bacterium | reverse complement strand
CTCGGCGGTGCTGGTGGCCGTCGTCGTGCACCCGTGGGCATTCGGCGCCCGCAAGGTGTTCAGCGCGCGGCCGATGGTGGAGATCGGCAAGCGCTCGTACGGTCTGTACCTGTGGAGCTGGCCGATCATGCGGATCTGCGATGCCTACACCGGCTCCACCAGCAAGTTCCTGCTGGCGGCCGTGCTGACTGTGCCCGTCAGCGAGGCCAGCTATCGCTATGTGGAGACACCGATCCGCACGGGTCTGCTGGGCCGCTGGTGGAACAACCGTGAGCGGCGCGACTGGTCGTTGATCACCGGCTGTATCGGTGTCACGACGGTGGTGCTGGCCGGATCGTTGGTGGTGTTCTTCGGCTCGGCCGACAAGGTGTTCGACGCCGCGCAGGACAACAGCACCGGCGTCGTCTTCGACCCGAATGCCACCGCTGCCGACACCACAACCACCAGCGACAACTCCACCGTGCCCGGTACCGACACCGGCGTCGTCGGCCAGAGCACCTCGTCCACGAGCAGTACCACACCGGTGCCGGTCACGGCCGCGACGCTGCCGCGTCGGGTGGTGATCGTGGGCGACTCCACGGCTCACGCGCTGGCGAAGAACCTGCCCGACGGCATCGCGTCCACGTTCACCATCGGCAACGGTTCCCTCCAGGGCTGCAGCGTCTACAGCGGCGGCACCGCGGTGTCCACCCAAGGCTTCGCGCGGTCGTTCACCGATTGCGCCGGGTGGGAGACCAAGTGGGCCTCGGCCGCGCAGAAAGCAAATGCCGAGGTGGCGCTGGTGGTGATCGGCGCGTGGGATGTGTTCGACGTGAAGTTGGGTGGTCAGGTCGTGGCCTTCGACAGCCCGACGGTCGATCAGCGCTTCACCGACGGCGTGCAACAGGGGATCGACGCGTTGTCGGCGATCGGTGTGAAGGTGGCGCTGCTGGAGGTTCCGTGCATGCGTCCCAAGGATGTGAAGGGCGCTGGCACGCCCGTGCTGCCGGAGCGGGCGAACGACCAGCGCGTGGCCCATGTGAACGAGTTGTTGAAGGCTGTCGCGGCCAAGAACCCGACGACCACAACGTTCGTCGCCGGCCCGCAGGACTACTGCACGAACGAGGCGATCGCCAACGATCTGGGCTATCGCTGGGATGGGGTGCACGCCTACAAGCCCGGAGCGAAGCTCACCTTCGAGGCGATCGCACAGTCGCTGCTGCGCATCCCCGTCGGCTGACCGTGCCCAGGCGAGCCGTGCTCAGGCACGGTGAGCAGCGGTGCATGCCGCACCACCACACACGTCGATGAGCGTGTCGTTGAAGAGGAACGAAGCCTTCTGCCGTTGCACCTGGGCATCGGCTCGCGGGTCTTCGTGCGAGTCGTCGCCGTCACGCGGGGCGAGGTTCTCGAGTGGCATCGCCGTCATGCCCGAGTCCCAGATGATGATCGCCGAACCCGTGCTGGGATAGACGGTGCTCTCCAGCCCGTAGCCAGCGTCCGTCTCCGCCCAGCGACCATCGGCGGCCACTGGCCGATGGATGGTGAGGCCCAGCGTTCGCGCTTCCACCAGTGCTGACAGCGGGGTGACCTGATGATCACCGAAGGCGACATCGAGGAGCACGGTCTTCGCGCTGGTTCCTGCGTACGGGTTGGAGGTGAGGTGCTGCACATACCCGGCACCCTCGCCACGGTCCCACAACATCTGCG
>CAIXHI010000311.1 GCA_903919215.1 uncultured Acidimicrobiaceae bacterium | reverse complement strand
CCGTCTGCTCAATCTCTACGTCGTTGATCCATCCACGGTGGCCGTGATCCCCCACGGTGCGGCGCTGCCGCGGCCCGAGGGCGACCCGCCGCTGATCGGTCTGGCTCAGCCGGAGCTGCTCACCTGGGGTCTACTCGGTCCAGGTAAGGGAATCGAGCACGTGATCGACGCGCTAGCGCTGTTGCGCGACCTCCCATCGCAACCGCGCTACACGATCGCCGGTGTCACGCATCCGAAGGTGTTCGCCCGCGACGGCGACGAGTACCGCCACTCGCTGATTCGGCGTTGCTGGTCGCATGGCATCGGCAACTCCGTGACGTTCGATGACACGTATCGCGATGTTCCGCAACTCACTCGCTTCGTGGCCTCGGCGAAGCTCATCGTGCTGCCGTACGACTCGCTCGACCAGGTGACCTCGGGTGTGTTGGTGGACGCGATCGCAGCCGGCCGACCCGTTATCGCGACGGAGTTCCCGCACGCCCGCGAGATGCTGCAGACCGGTGCTGGGATGGTCGTTCCTCACCGCGATCCCCTCGCTCTGGCAACCGCACTGCGGTTGGTGCTCACCCAACCAGGGTTGCTGGGATCGATGACCGCCGAGGCTCGTCGTCTGGCCCCGATGTTGAGCTGGGCAGCGGTGGCCGAGCGCTACGCCGATCTCTGCAACCGGGTCCTGTACCAACGCGATGCGGTGGCATCGTGACGGCGGTTGCGGTCTTCTCACTCGACCATCTCGCTCGCATGAGCGATCATCGGGGCCTCTTTGAGCACGCCTCCGGCACAGATCGGCGCGAGGAGCACGGCTATTGCACCGATGACAATGCGCGGTTGCTGGTGGTGACCTCGCGCGAACCCGATACGGGCATCGCTCACCGCCTGTCGCGCCTGGCGTTGCAGTTCGTCTGCAGCGCCCAGGTCGCTGACGGCAGCTGCAGAAACCGGATGTCTGCAGAGGGGCGTTGGCTCGATGTGCCCGGCACCGACGACTGCTGGGGTCGCGGGTTGCACGGCCTCGGCGTCGCCTCGGCGCAGCACTCGAACCCCACGGTGCGCCGGTGGGCACATCGGGCGTTCGACCGCGGCGCCCGACAACGGTCGCAGCACTCGCGGGCGATGGCGTTCGCGTCGTTGGGCGCGGCCGAGGTGGTCACCGTCGATCGCACCAACGTCGGCGCGCGTCGACTTTTGAGCGAGACACTCGCGCTCCTCGGCCCGGTCCCGTACGGCGAGTGGCAGTGGCCCGAGTCGCGCCTGCGCTACGCCAATGCCACGCTCGCGGAAGCGATGATCGCCGCCGGTTCGGCGCTGCAGCGGCCTGAGGCGCTGGAGGGCGGGTTGCGGATGTTGGGTTGGTTGCTCGACCTGGAGACGCGCGACAACCACCTGTCCGTCACGGGCACTGCTGGCCGTGACCCCGGTGATGGCGACGTACAGTTCGACCAGCAACCGATCGAAGTGGCGGCGATGGCCGATGCCTGCTGGCGTGCTGCTTCGGTCTCCGACGACGCACGGTGGCTGAAAGGAATTGAGATGGCTGCGGCCTGGTTCACCGGTGACAACGATGCTGGTACTGCCGTGTGCGACGCGGAGTCCGGTGGTGGCCACGACGGTCTGCGGGCCGATGGCGTCAACCTCAACCAGGGCGCCGAGTCCACTATCGCGTTCCTCACCACCATGCAGCGGGCCCGCCGACTCGTGAGCGCGACCTGATGGCCGGCTCGCCGCTCACCGAGACCGGTATCGACCTTCGGCGCGACCCGGCGCGAGTGGTGACGAAGTTCTTCGTCGCCGGCCACGAGGACGTCGGTCCCGGTGATTCGCGCGCCGGCACCGTCATCCACCGCGTGCTCGGTCTCTCCGAGGCCGAGGTCGAGGATGCCGTGCGTCAACTGGATCGACGGTTCCTCGGTCGTCATCACGACCTGCACCAGACGTTCCTCAATCACGCCGTGATGTTGGAGCCGCGCCTCGAACCCGACCTGGAACTGTCGCCGGCGCGCACGCTGCTGCTGGGGGCGTCGTTCACGAACGAGTACGCCATCGAGGGTGCTGCGCTCTGTAACCCATCAGCGGTCGTCGCCCCCGAGCAGGACGACTCCGGCAACGTCCGGTTCGTGATGAGCGTGCGGTGTATCGGTGAAGGGCACCGGTCGTCGATCGGATTCCGCGTCGGCACCCTCACGCCCCATGGGACGGTCACCATCGATGTACCGCAACCGTTCCCCATGGTCGGCCCGGCAACGTCGGGGCCCAACAATCGATCCGTCTTCCACTCCCGCCTGAAAGAGCTGCCCGTGGATGTGGAGAACACCACGTTCATCCTTGACGACCTTCCCGACCACTTCGACGATGAACAACTCGGCCGGCGCTTCGGCGCCCTGTCGGCGGACTACCCCAGTCGCCTGCATGTCGAGCAGACGATTCACCACATGCGTGCGCTCTCGCGCAGTTCGTACCAGGTGGAGTTCCCAGTCGCCAGTGACGTGTCGGAGCGGGTGCTGTGGCCCCAGTGCCCCGCAGAGTCCAACGGGATGGAGGACGCTCGCTTCGTGCGCTTCACCCGCGATGACGGCTCGATGATGTATCTCGCCACGTACACCGCGTACGACGGATTCAACATCGCGCAGCACCTGCTCACCACCACCGACTTCCGGTCGTTCGCTGCGGCTCCACTGGCGGGCGCCGCTGCAGTCGGCAAGGGGTTGGCGCTGTTCCCGCGTCAGGTGGGTGGACGCTTTGTCGCGTTGTCTCGCTCTGACCGCGAGACCAACTCGGTCGCCTTCTCCGACGATCTCTACTGCTGGGACACCTCGAAGGTCATCCAGTCGCCGAGTCGTGCCTGGGAACTGTTACAGCTGGGCAACTGTGGTTCGCCGATCGAGACCGAGGCCGGCTGGCTGGTGATCACCCACGGGGTCGGCGCGATGCGCACCTATTCGCTCGGCGCGCTGCTGCTCGACCTCGAGCGTCCGGAGCGCGTGCTCGCGTGTTCCAGCGAACCGTTGCTGTCGCCCACGGAGGCCGGGCGTGACGGTTACGTCCCGAATGTTGTGTACAGCTGCGGTGGCTTCGCTCACGGCGACACGCTGGTGCTGCCATACGGTGTCGCCGACCAATCGATTTCTGTCGCGACGGTGTCGATCAGTGGCCTGTTGGCCTCACTGACCCCGATCTGAATAGTGCCATTGGTCACAAAGATTCACCAGACCGGACTCAGATATGCCAGTATTTCGTCACGATGAACGGCGATCATTGGCTCCTCGAAGTGCTGGAAGCGATGCCTGATGGCGTCGTCATCGTCAACACCGACGGTGAAATCGTGTTGGTCAACCGCGAGGTCGAGCGTTTGCTCGGCTACCCGCGTGCGGAACTGTTGGGCAACAAGGTGGAGATGCTGCTCGGACCGGAACTGGCCGATGTCCACGCTGGCCACCGTGAGGGGTTCCAGCAGACCTCTCGCCGACGGTCGATGGGCCGCGGACTCGATCTCAGCGCGCGCCGCTCCGACGGCAGCATGTTCCCAGTGGAGATCTCGCTCGCGCCGGCTCAGGTGGCTGGCGACCCGGTCGTCATCGCCACTATTCGAGATGTCACCGCCAACCGCTTGGCCGACGCCGAGCTGGCCGAGGCACATCAGCGTGTCCTGTTGGCAGAGGACCACGAGCGCATCGCCCGCGACCTGCACGACACTGTGATCCAGCGGCTGTTCGCCGCCGGTCTCAGCCTGCAGAGTGTGCTCCCCGTCGTCCCCGACAACGCCAAGGTGAAGATCGAGCGGATCCTCGATGATCAGGACGACGCCATCCGCGAACTGCGTACGGCCATCTTCGGATTGTCCAGCAAGCGCGCCGCAGGGCGCACCATTCGCGTGGTCGTCAACCAACTTGTCGACGATGCCGGACGGGTGCTCGGATTCCGGCCGACACTGCACTTCAACGGTGTCCTCGACAGCATCGACTCGGAGGTCACCGAAGAAGTGGCCGCCGTGGTGCGTGAAGCACTCAGCAATGTCGCCCGCCACTCGCATGCGCACAAGGTCGAGGTCTCGCTCAGCCACGTGGGCGAGCGGTTGGCCGTGGTGATCGCCGATGACGGCGCCGGTATCCCCAGCAGTCACCGCCTCGGCAGCGGCCTGCTGAACATGCACGACCGTGCGTCGCGCCTCAACGGTACGTGCACGGTGACCTCCGGTGAAGGTGCCGGCACCACCGTGCGCTGGCAGGTTCCCGTCGGCAGCTGACCCGGCTCAGCTAGCGCGGCCGACGCCAGCCTTCACAGCAAAGACAGCGGCTTCGGTGCGACGACTCATGCCCAGCTTCATCAGCATGTTGGACACGTAGTTCTTGACCGTCTTCTCGGCGAGGTGCAGTTCGGTGCCGATCTGGCGGTTCGTGGCACCTTCGGCGATGAGGTCGAGAATGCGCCGCTCCTGCGGGGTGAGCTTCGCGAGCCGCTCATCTTCCTCGCTGGGGTTGCGCAGCCGGTGCAGCACCTTTGCCGTAACGGTTGGGTCAAGCAGCGACTCGCCACGAGCGACGCGGCGGATGCCAGCGATGAGGTCGTTGCCGCGGATCTGCTTCAGCACGTAGCCAGATGCGCCGGCCATGATGGCCTCGAACAAGGCGTCGTCGTCGCTGAACGAGGTGAGCATCAGACACGCGAGACCGGGCAGCTGACTGCGCACCTCGCGGCACACCTCCACGCCGCTGCCGTCGGGGAGACGCACATCGAGCACGGCAACGTGCGGACGGACTGCGGGAATTCGCTGGATCGCTTCGGCAGCGGTCGAGGCCTCGCCTACGACTTCGATATCGGGTTCGCTCTCGAGCAGCTCGCGCACGCCTCGCCGAACGATCTCGTGGTCGTCGAGCAGGAATACCTGGATGACGGGGTTCTGCTCCATGGGGAGGTATTGGATCACATGTGAAGGGTGCTTGTCAGGGTCCTTCGTCACATTCTCACCAGCGCCGTACAATCTCATCCGTGTCCGCGTCCCAACCCCCCGCCGTGTTGCCTCAGGCCAACGACGCCTGCTGGTGCGGCAGCGGTCGCAAATACAAGCGGTGCCACAAGCCGACGGAGGGTCGTGTGCTGCAGGGCGAGATCAGCCCGATGCGCTCCGTGCCCGACCAAATTGCCAAGCCGTCGTACGCGCTCACGGGCATCGTCGAGCGTTGGGTTGAGCCCCGCGTCAAGACCCCCGAGATCATCGAGCGTATGCGTCACGCCGGTGTCGTGGCCTCCGAGATCCTCACGCTGGCAGGCGAGATGGTGCGCCCCGGTATCACCACCGACGACATCGATGTGTTCGTGCACGAGGCCACCATCGCTCGTGGCGCCTATCCCAGCCCGCTGAACTACCACGGCTACCCGAAGAGCGTGTGTACCAGCGTCAACGAAGTCATCTGCCACGGCATCCCCGACAGTCGGGTGTTGCAGGACGGCGACATCGTCAACCTCGATGTCACCGCGTACATCGGCGGCGTCCACGGCGACACGAACGCGACGTTCTTCGTCGGCGATGTCGACCCCGTCAGCCGCAACCTGGTGAAAGTCACCGAGGAATGCACGTGGTACGGCATCGAGGCCGTACAACCCGGTCGTCCGATCAGCGATATCGGCAAGGCCATCGAGCAGCACGCCAAGAAGCACAAGATGGGCGTCGTGCGGGCGTTCATCGGGCATGGCCTCGGCGAGCAGTTCCACACCGACATCCAGGTGCTGCACTACTACGACGAGTCGGCATCGATGATCATGCGCCCCGGGATGACGTTCACGATCGAACCGATGATCACGCTCGGCGGCTGGCAGCACCGGATGGTGTTCGACGACGACTGGACTGCGGTGACCGCTGACGGCAAGCGCACTGCCCAGTTCGAGCACACGGTGCTGGTCACCGACGACGGTGTCGAGGTGCTCACCGCGCCAGGCTCGGTCACCCCGTGCGCCCCCTGGCGCCGCTGACAGCGGTTGCTCCTCCGGTGCGCGACGACCTCCAAGGAACCCCATGACCACCCCCGTGTTCGAACGTCTGGATCACGATCGCTTCCAGCCCACCGACTTCGCACGCGGTCCCTGGGATCCGCGGGCGATGCATGGCGGGGCCCCATCGGCGCTGTTGGCGGGTGTGCTCGAGGCGGCGTTGGCCGACCCGAACGACCCGCTGCCGATGCATCCGTCGCGGCTGACGATCGACCTCGAACGGCCGGTCGGCATTGTGCCGCTCACGGTGCACGCGCGCGTCGTGCGCGGTGGCAAGAAGGTGCGCATCGCCGAGGCCGAGGTGTTCGACGACGGCGGTACCCGCCTGGCACGCGCCACGTTGCTCGGTGTGCGCACGACCCCGCAACCGCTCGACCTCTCGGATGCCGTCATTACGGCCGTGGGCACACCGCCGCCAGCACGTCCGATCGGTGATGGTGGTCTGGCGGGCTCACCGTTCGCGGGAGTCACTGACGGCCCGTTGTTCCATTCGCACGCGGTCGAGCATTGCTTCGTGCGCGGCGAGTTCGGCGGACTCGGTCCGGGCACCGACTGGATTCGCTTCGTCGTACCGGTGGTCGGCGGAGAGGTGACCACCCCCTTGCAGCGTGTCGCTGGGGCGTGCGACTTCGGCAACGGCATCAGCGCTGCCCTGCCGCCCGGCTGGATCTTCATCAACCCTGATCTCACCATCACCCTGCAGCGCTTACCCGTCGGCGAGTGGGTGTGCCTCGACTCGGTGACGCTGTTCGGCACGAACGGCTACGGCAGCGCCGAGTCAGAGTTGTGGGACGAGGATGGACATCGCCTCGGCCGCAGCATCCAGAACCTCCTCATCGAACCCCCGCCCACCTGACTGCGCCCCGCTGCCCGACCGGCCCGTTTCCAGCGTCTGTGTCGCGGGCGTGGCCTCCATCTCCGGCGAACCCGGCCGCGACATAGAGCGTGTGCTGTGCGATGGGCGCCGGGGCCTCGGGGCGGTGTGGTGCGTCTGTGTCGCGGGCGTGGCCTCCATCTCCGGCGAACCCGGCCGCGACATAGAGCGGGGTGACCGCGGCTCAGGGGAGCGGGATGCTGGCCAGCAGGCGGGGGTTGAGGCGCACGGTGTTGGCGGACAGGCCACTGCCGGCGGCATGGTGGCGCACCCACTCGAGTGCGGCATCGGACTGCAGCACGGTCAGCACCCACTCCGGGTCGGCGGTCGTGCAGGTGATGACCGGGACGGAGGGCAGCCACTCGCCGCGCACATCGTGTACGGCCTCGATCACCTTCGTCTGGTTGGCGATCAGGATCTTGGGCACGAGTCGTTCGCCCGCCCAGCGTTGCAGCGCAGGGGACAACCGGTCGAGCGCCACACGCGGCGCGGCGTACTGCTGCTTGGCGAAGCGCACCGGCCGGTCGCCCCAGCGGCACACACCCGGGTCGATCAGGCCGCTGGTGACGAGGGGCGGGCCGTCCATGTCGTCTCCGACGGCACCGACCAACCCGTAGTACTGGTCGCGGAAGTCGACGGTGAAGCGGGCGATGTCGCCCAGCACCGGGCCATCGTGCGCAGCCATGGAGGTACCGGCGAGTAGTCCACTCCACGAGGCGGGCATGTCCATCGGCGCCACCACGTCGAACGACGGTCCGAACGCACGGCGCACCGGCCCCGGAGCGCCGCCGACCTCCCACACACCGGCCCAGACGCGCACGCTGGCGTCGAACATCAACGTCGGCGACCACCACATCCACCGCAGCGCTGCGGCACCGTCGACTGTCGCACGGATGGCCGCTGCGTCGCGGGCCGACAACAACGACTGCGGGAGGACCAGACCAACGCGGCCACCCGGTCGGGTGAGCTGCACGGCGAGCGCGAGGAACTCCGCCGCGGCATCCGCGTACGGGCCGCCACCGAACTGCGATCGTCCGCCGCGGGTGGTGACTCGCGACAGTTGGTTGAGGAACGGCGGGTTGCCGATGACGATGTCGAACTGTTGCGCACCCCACTCGCGGCGCAGTGAGTCATCGTGGACGAACCCGCCCGCAGCAGCGGCAACCGGGTCGATGTCGACACCCGTCTGCTCCGGCAGACCCGTCGCGTGCAGGAATCGTCCATCTCCGCAGGCCGGGTCGAGCACCGTGCGCGCCGCAGCGAACACGGCTTCGCGCACGACTGCATCCACCAACGCAGGCGGTGTGTACCACGCACCGAGTTGCTTGCGCGTGGCCGGCCCCGCGGCGCCACGTTGGGGATCGCTCACGCGGTCAGCGTAGGGTTTCACCTCGTGACGTCCTCGGACTCCAGTGGAGCCGCCGCCCGCTATCTCTCCTTTGAGCGCGAACAGTGGGCCGCGCTCCGTGCCGCAACGCCGCTGACGCTCAGCGCGGACGACCTCGAGTCGCTGCGCGGCATCAACGAGCGCATCGACCTCGAGGAAGTGGCGGCGATCTACTTGCCGCTCACCCGCCTGCTCAATCTGTACGTTGCGGCCACCCAGAACCTGCACAAGGCGTCGGCCGCGTTTCTCGGCACGCTCGCTCCGAAGGTGCCGTACGTGATCGGCGTGGCCGGCAGCGTGGCCGTGGGCAAGAGCACCTTTGCTCGTGTGCTGCAGACACTTCTTGCCCGCTGGCCGGATCACCCGAAGGTCGATCTCGTCACCACCGACGGCTTCCTGCACCCCAACCGGGTGTTGGAAGAGCGCGGCATCATGAACCGCAAGGGCTTCCCGGAGAGCTACGACACTCGCCGCCTGCTGCAGTTCCTGCGCGACCTGAAGAGCGGCGCGGAAGAGGCGACGGCTCCGGTGTACAGCCATGTCGTGTACGACATCGTCGAGGGCGAACAGGTGATGGTGCGCCGACCCGACATCGTCATCGTCGAGGGTCTCAACATGTTGCAGGTCGGTTCACCCGACGGCAGCGCGGTCAACGAGTTCGTCAGCGACTACTTCGACTTCTCGATCTACATCGATGCAGATGTGAATGACATCGAGGAGTTCTACGTGCGGCGCTTCCTGACGTTGTACGAGACGGTGTTCCAAGACTCTGACAGTTTCTTCCGGCACTACGCACACCTCACTCGCGAGCAAGCCGAGCAGGAAGCCCGCCGCATCTGGCGCGACATCAACGGCAAGAACCTGCGCGAGAACATCGAGCCCACCAAGGCGCGTGCCAGCCTGATGCTGAACAAGGGCCGTGATCATCGCGTGACGTGCGTGAAGCTGAGGCGCCTGTGAGGCGTGTCGCGCTCGTGGCCGCGGTCGTCATATGCGCGTTGGTCGCATGTGGTGGTGAGACCGAGGCCAAGGTGCAGCCGTACGACCGTGCGCCGGTGCCGTCGGTACCCGACCACACACACCCGGTTGCGACGACGGGTGCGCAGGCCGACGGTGACTACTGGGCAACGGCTACAGGTGATGACATCACCGCCGGCGCAGTGGAGTTCACGTTGGTGCAGGTCTTCTTCGGGACAGCGTGCATTGCGGCGCTGGGGGCTGACCAATGTGATGGCGAGATGGGTGTGCAGCCCGACCCATCGGTCACATTGACAGCCCCGGTGGCAGACCTGCTGAGCGTCAGCGTGGCCGCCGCCAACCGGCAGAACTACGCCGTCCCCGGGTCGGAGTTGCTGTCGCTCGTCGGCGGCAACCCGCCCGGGGCGAGGGCCCCCGCCGACTACACGTACCAGCAGTTCCCATTCCTGGTGACCGTGGAAGGTGGCGTCGTCACCGAGGCCCACCAGATCTGGATGCCCTAACCCCCCCCACACGGTGCGAGTGCCTGGGCCCCGGCCCGAGTGTCAGATCGCGCCCGAGTGCTACGTGACACCCGGGGTGTCACTCCCCACTCGGGTGCGCATGTGCCACTCGCACCGGCGGGCTGCCACTCGCACCGGCGGGCTGCCACTCGCACCGGGGGGGGTGGCACTCGCACGGGGGTTAGGGGAGGGTGAGCCAGGCGGGGAGGTCGGCGATCGAGGCCAGGTCGGCGAAATGCTCGTCGTGTTCGATGTGCTCGAGTTCCCACAGCAACGGGTACGGGACGTGCACGGCTGTGCCACCGAGGGCCATCACCGGCAGGATGTCGCTGCGCACGCTGTTACCCACCATGCACACGCGGGTGGGGTCGACGCCCATACGAGCGAACACCCGGGCATACGTGCCGGGGTCTTTCTCGAGCAGGATCTCGACATGGTCGAAATGGTGGGCCAGGCCACTGGTCTGCACCTTGTGTGTCTGGTGGACGAGGTCGCCCTTGGTGATCAGCGCCAGTGGGTAGTGGCGCCCGACCAGGGTGAGCACCTCGGAAACATTCGACAGCAGACGCACCGGCTCGGTGAGGTGTGCTCGGATCATTTCCATCAGCTGGGCGATGACCTCGATGGGCACTGTGCCGTCGGTGATGGAGATCGCTGCTTCGACGGCGGACAAGCCGAATGCCTTCACGCCATAGCCGAGCACCGACAGGTTCTTGCGCTCCACCGCGGTGAGCGCGGCTCTCACGTCGATGCCCTCAGGTGCGTACGGGGCAACGAGATCCACGAAGCGCAGTTCGCCGGCGGTGAAGCGATCCTCGCTGTGCCACAGCGTGTCGTCCGCGTCGAACGCGATGATGTCGAACGATCTCACGACCGGCCTCAGCGATGCAGCGCGTTGAGATAGTTGTAGACGGTGATGCGGCTGACGCCCATCGCATCGGCGACGTCTTCCACGGCGCGACGCAGGATGAATGCACCACGATCGTCGAGCAGGCGGATCGCCTTCTGTTTCTCTTCGCGGCTGAGTGTGGGGAGCGGAGCGCCCATCTCGCGCTCCACGGCCTCGATCAGACGGTCGAGTGCGCCGTGCAACGGTGCTGGCCGGACGGCAGCGATGACGGCGCCTTCCCACCGCAACGGCAGATCTCCCGGCTCGCGGTCCTCGGCGGCGACGAGCGAAGCACCCAGTGCCTCGACGATCGGCTTCACCGAGAGCACCAGTGGATGGCGCGGCAGTTTGTTCACGCCGGCGTCTCCGTGGCCGCAACCCGCTCAGCGTGCAGGCTGACGTGGGTGGCACCGTGGGCAAATGCCTGCGCCAAGATGGCGCCCGACACCTCGGCGACGTTCAGCGGGCTGACGACGACCGACGACCCGAACGGCCCGAACTCGACGACCAATCCCAGTGCCTCCACGGCCTGGATCGCGGCGGTGACGTGCGGACCCGGTTTGCCCTCGTGGAAGGGCTCGATCGTGAACTCCAGCAGCAGCACGCTTGCGATGGTAGCGAGTCAGCCGGGGTGTTGGCCCCGTCGCTCGCGGAGCGACTGCACGCGTTCGGCTCGCTTGGCCCGCAGTTGCGCCCCGCGGCTGTACTCCAGCGGGTCGAACGGCTCCGGGTCGGCGGGGATCGATGCCGGGTCGACCAGCTGGGTACCCATGTACATGTCGACGATCAGCGGTCGGTCGAGGATCTTGCTCGCGCAGAACACCCCACCGGTGACGGCACCGGCGATGCCGTGGCCCGACGTCGTATTCGCGCCGACGACCCACAGCCCCTCGATCTCGGTGCGGTGGTCGGGCCGGTCGTCACCCACCTGGTCGGGGGAGTGCATGTAGCCGTAACTGGTACCGCCACTGCTGTGCGTGTAGCGCTCGTGCGACAGCGTCGTCGCGGTCTCGGCATGCACGATGTGGTCGCGGAACGGCCCCAGCACGGTCTCGGCGGCGTCGATCAGCCGGTCCTGCAGTTCCTGTTTGCGTGCCCGGTAGGCCGGGTTACGGCGATAGAGCTCGCCATCCGCCGGGCCGCTGTCGACGCCCCAGAACTCGTAGCCGCGCGGTGCCAGCGTCATGATCTGGAAGTTCGTGTGGCCAGGCGGGCACAGCTCGGCGTTGTCGGGGTCCTTGCGCGAGGCGAGTGCGATGTAGGCGAAGGCCACCTGGCTGTCGGGCAGGTGGCCCTCATCGAGTTCGGCGTACAACTCGTCGGTGCGGTAGTCGGGGAACACGAAGTAGTTGGTGTTCGGCCCGTCGAGCACCGTGTCCACCACGACGTACGTGCAGACCAGGCCGAGCGTCATCGTCGCCTGTTCGGCCCATGCCAGCGTTGCCGGCAGCAGGTGCTCGCGGCCGACGAGGTGGTTGATCGTGCGCCGGTAGTCGGCATTGCTGACCACGATCGGGGCGCGCAGTTCGCTGCCATCCTCCAGACGCACGCCACGCGCGGCGCCGCTCTCGATGATCACGCGGTCCACGGGAGCCAGCGTGCGCACCTCGCCGCCACAGGCCTCGATCACCTGGATCAGCCGGGCGGCGATCATCTGACCGCCACCTTCCGGGTAGAACGCCCCGTTCATGTAGTGGTGGATGATCCCGGCGTGCATCGCGACCGCGGTCTGCTGTGGCCCGCCGGCGTACAGGCCGTTCCAGTGGTCGATCGTCGCCCTCACCTTGTCGGAGAGTTCGCTCTCGTCGAACAGCTCGCTCAACGGCCGACGCGCCCACAGGTCGAACGTGGGGCGCTCCCCGCCGAAGACGTCGCGGCTCTCCTCGGCCACCTTGCGCAGGGTCTGCATGCAGCGCTCGACGCCGGCCTTCTCGGCGGGGAACTGCTCCACGAGGCGCTGCTCGTAGTCGTCCCACCCGGCGGGCACGCGGAACGTGAAGTCGGGGAAGTGCAGTGTGTCGAACCCATCGGCATCGAGCGGGCGGAAGTGCAGCCGGTCGCCGATGCCGAGTGCGCCGAAGATGGTGGGGAACAGCCCGCCCGGTTGGCACTCACCGATGTAGTGCACCCCGACGTCGAACTCGTACCAGTCGTCATGCTGGCGACCGTCCTTGGCAGCATGGTGCCGACGGAACACCTGAGTGTTGCCACCGGCGACGTCGTGGCGCTCGAGCACCAGCACCCGCTTGCCAGTACTCCCGAGGCAGGCGGCGGTGGTGAGCCCGCCCGGCCCCGATCCGACGACGATTGCATCCCACGACTCGGTTGTCATGGCACCAGTCTTACGACGAACGGTGGGCCGCGGCGAGATGGGCGACGTCGTCCATGATCTTGGCCAGTTGGAAGTCCTTGGGTGTGTAGACCGCGGCGACGCCGGCATCGAGCAGACGCTGGCGGTCGGCCTCGGGGATGATGCCGCCAACCACGACCGGTGTGTCGAGACCGATCGCGCGCAGACCGTCGACGACGGCGGGCACGAGCGACAGGTGCGATCCGGACAGGATGGAGAGGCCGACCACATCGGGGTCTTCGTCGCGGGCGCTGGCCACGATCTGTTCGGGCGTGAGGCGGATACCGCTGTAGACCACTTCCATGCCTGCATCGCGGGCAGCGACGGCGATTTGCTCGGCACCGTTGCTGTGCCCGTCGAGACCCGGTTTGGCGACGAGGAATCGTGGCGGGCCGCCGACCATCGACTTCACATACTCGGCCACGGCCGCCAGCTCGCCGACACGGCGACCGACCGCAGCGTTGACACCGGTGGGCGCCCGGAACTCGCCGAACACATCGCGCAGTACCGACGACCATTCACCCGTGGTGCCGCCGGCCTTGGCGAGCGCGATCGACGGGTCGACGATGTTGGTGCCGTCGATCGCGGCTGCGCGCAACGCGTCGAGTGCCGTCTGCACGGCCACTGCGTTGCGTTCGCTGCGCCACTGAGCGACCTCGTCCTTCAGTCGCGCCTCGATGGCCGGGTCGACGGTGAGGATGTTGCCGGGCGTGTCGAGTGGCGACGGCTCGGTCTCGGTGAACGCGTTGACGCCCACGACCAGCTGGTCGCCGGCCTCGATACGGCGTGTGCGCTCGGCCATCGACCGCACGAGGCGGCCCTTCAGCTCGTCGACCGCGGCGAACGCGCCGCCCAGCGACAACACGTCCTGCAGCTCGGCCCACGCGGCATCACGCAGTTCGGTGGTCTTGG
>CAIXHI010000310.1 GCA_903919215.1 uncultured Acidimicrobiaceae bacterium | reverse complement strand
TTCGCAACATCATCCCGTTCCCCGAGTCGGGTGGCGCGAAGGTGATGCAGGGTAAGGAGAGCCTGGCGATCGACCTCGGCACCGATGAGGGCAAGGCCATCGTGCGCGAGATTGCGTCGAAGGTCGATGTGGTGGTGCAGGGCTTTCGCGCTGGCGCGATGCGCCGCATGAGTCTCGACTACGACAGCGTCAAGGCCACCAACCCCGACGTGATCTACGTCAATGCTCCCGGCTACGGCGTCGACGGCCCGTACGGAGGTCGCCCGGCGTATGCGCCCAGCATCGGTGCGGCCACGGGTCAGCCGTTGGCCAACGTGGGCGACACGGTGCGTGAGTCCGACGACCTGACGCTGGCGGAGGTGCAGGACGGTGCTCGCCGTCTGTCCGGGGCTGCGTCGATGTCGAATGCTCAGGCCGACGGGATCGCCGCACTCGGTGTGGCCTCAGCGATCATGTTCGGCTTGGCCGCTCGCCAGCGCGGCGCAGGCGGGCAGGAGTTGTTCTCCTCGATGTTGAACACAGGAGCGCACGCGATGTCGGCACAGGCCGTCGTCTACCCGGGCTGCCCGAAGGAGCCTGAGGTCGACCACGAACTCCGTGGGCTGGGTTCGCTGTATCGCATCTACGACGCGCGGGAGGGTTACGTCTTCCTCGCGGCCATGACACCTGGCGACTGGGAGCGTCTGGCGCGGGCGCTGGCTCCCTACGTCGACGTGGCGAACGATGAGCGGTTCCACACGAATGCGGGACGGAACGCGCACCCGAAGGAACTGATCGCAATTCTGGCCGAGGTGTTCAACAAGAAGACGGCCGTCGAGTGGGAGGCGGAGTTGCTGCCGCGTGGCATCGGCTGCGTCGAGCTGAACATGGAGAGCATCGAGCGCAAGTTGAACGATCCGGCCTTCGGTGCTGCCAGTGGCTACTTGGCACCCACCGTCCACCCGATCTTCGACGAGCACGACCGCATCGCACCGTACGTGCAGTTCTCGCGCTCGCTCACGCAGGCATTGCCCGGTGTGTTGGCCGGCCAGCACACCGATGCGCTGCTGGCCGAGTTCAACGGCAAATCGCCGACAGAGATCGACGACCTGGCAGCTCGCAGCGTCGTCGGTCGCTGACCGGCAACGCTGCAGGGTTCGGGGGAACCACTTCACCTGAGCTGACGCCCGCGTCAAGTTACGATCGTGGCATGGACGACCTCGCCGCACGTATCGATCGCCTCGAATCGATCGACGCCATCCGTCAACTTGTCAGCTTCTACGGGATGTGCATCGACCATCGCGATATGGACACGCTGACCAAGCTGTTCATTCCTGAGGTCCGGGTGACGCGCACGGAGAGCGGACACGCGGCGTTGCGGGAGTTGCTGGATTCGCAGATGTACCAGTTCACGACGAGCATCCACTTCGTGGGCAACCACGTGATCGACTTCATCGATGCGGATCATGCCGAGGGCAAGCAGTACTCGAAGGTCGAGCACGAGTACGGCGAACAGTGGGTGATGATGGGCATCGAGTACTGGGATCGCTACGAGCGCCGTGATGGGAAGTGGCTGTTCACCGGTCGTCAGGTGAAGAGCTTCTACGCGTGCGACACGATGGAGCGTCCGAACGGGCCGGCCAAGGTGCGCTGGGCGGTCAGTGGCCCCGCCGAGATTCCGATGCGGTACGACACGTGGCGGGCGTTCTGGGCTGACGAGCAGGCCAAGGCCGCGGCGAAGGCGTATCTCCAGCGCGGATGACGCCTGGCTACGCTCGCTGATGTGCCGACACGTGACGACGAGAGCGAACCGCTGCAGGCGCATGAAGATCCGGAACTGCTGGCGCTGCTGAAGTACGCGGTCGTCAGCGGCCTGATCGGTGTGGTGCTGTGGCATCTCGGCACGACGGATCGCGGCAGCGTGCTGCCGGTGGTGTTCAAGATCGGCGGAGGTCTTTGTTTCCTCGTCACCGCGTGGAGCGGCGTGTGGATGGTGATGCTGGCGGCACTGGTGGTCGTGCACAAACTACGTGGTCGCCACTAGCGTCGGGCGCTGACCGCGCCGTCGGCTGCGCGGAGGGGGAGTCATGGGGATGGACAGGGAACACGAGGGCCGCATCGCGGTCGTCACCGGCGGCGGTCGCGGGTTCGGTAAGGCGTTCGGTCACGCGCTCGCGGCGCGCGGAGCGCACGTGGTGCTGGCCGATATCGAGCCGGCGGTGGGCGAGGAGGCGGCAGCGGAGATCCGTGCTGCGGGGGGTTCGGCCAGCGCGTTTCCCGTGGATGTCGCCGACGAACTGCAGGCCGAAGCGCTGGTGGCCGACACCGTGGCCAAGCACGGCGGCATCGACATCTTCATCAACAATGCCGGGCTGCATTCGGCCGCGTTCAACCACCCCACGTCCACGTTGGGTGTCGCCAAGCTCCGCCGCCTGATGGACGTGAACGTGATGGGCACGATCATCTGCACGATGGCTGCCGCTCCGGCGATGAAGGGCCGCAAGGGCGCCGCGATCATGAACATCTCGTCGATGGCCGCCTACGGCTGTGGCACGGCGTATGGCGTGTCCAAGCTGGCGGTGCAGGGCATCACGATGATGTCGGCCCGTGAACTCGGTCCCGACGGCATCCGTGTGAATGCCATCGCCCCGGGTCTGATCTTCACCGAGACCATCCGTGCCGAACTGCCGCCTGCCGTGGTGGAGATGGTGAAGGGCACCCAGCTGATCAACCGTGAAGGTGAAGAGCCGGACATCGTCGAGATGATGTTGTTCCTGTGCTCGGACCGTTCGTCGTTCATCACCGGCGAGACGTACCGCGTCAGCGGTGGGGCCACGCTGCAGATCTGAGTGCTCGGCCACACGGTCCGAGGACAAGGAGGCTTCCGTGGGGGAACGGAGCGCAGCGGCGGTGCGGAAGTTCTGAACCATTACGAAGGGGCCGTTGCGACTGCCTGCCTTCGCCGTGTCACAGTGGCGTATGGAAATCGCCCGTATCTCGGCAGCCGTGGCCAGCACAGCGCTCGTCGTCGGCTACGCCGTCGGTTCGGGCCTGTGGGTGACCACTGGCGACGTCTGGTACCGCTCGCTCGAGCAGCCGCCCTGGCAACCACCCGGCGCGGTGTTCGGCATCATCTGGCCGTACAACTTTGGCGCGCTCATCGCCGCCGGCATCGCCGTGGCGCTCAGCGGATCGCCCGTTGCCCGAACGGTGTGGCTGGTCGGCTTGGCGCTCAGCATCACCGCGGCGCTCACCTGGGCGCGCCTGTTCTTCGCCGACCATTCACTGTGGCCGGCGGCCATCGCCCTCATCGCCGCAGCCGTGCTGACCGTGCCCATCGTGGTGGCCGCCTGGAACACCCGCACCTGGGCGGGCGCGATCCTGCTGCCGTACAACGTGTGGGTGGCATTGGCCGCCTGGCTGTCGGTGGGCTACGCGCGCCGGAACTGAGCCGGCGCTGGCACCGCGTGGCTGTCAGAACTGAGCAGACGCGCGCGACGAGGGTTCGCGGACCGGCTGACAATCTCGAGGCCAACGACGCCGAATTCGAACTCGCCTTCACCGACCAGGCAGCATGATCACAACACAACAACCGTCAACCAAAGTCGCGGCAGACCCGAAGAGCCGGACATCGTCGGGGTGATGTTGTTCCTGTGCGCGACCCTGCAGCTCGTCAGCGTGCGGGGACCTTTGGCCCTTCTTGTCTCGGAACCGTCAAGCCGTCGCTGGCGTCGGCCGATAGGAGAGTGTTCGCACGGCAGCCGAAGCCGTCGTCATCACGAGGAGCGCCGAAGATGAAGGTCTGGATTGAGCAGGACGCATGCACCGGCGACGGGCTGTGTGTGGAGAAGAGCCCGGCGATGTTTCAGCTAGTCGAGAACATCTCGCATGTGCGTCACATGGGCTCGACGATGTTGCTGGGCACCGCCATGGCGGAGATTCCCGACGTTCATTTCGATGATGTGCTGGACGCCGCTGAGGACTGCCCCGGGGAGTGCATCTTCATCGAGGAGTAAGGCCCGCTGAGTCGGCGGGTGTGCGCTCAGCCCAGCAGTGCGGGTGCCAGGCGGCGCCACTGCTGTTCGGGCATCGTGGTCGGGCTCTCCTGCAGCACTTGCACACACACGTGGTCCGCGCCCGCGGCGTGGTGTTCGGCGACGCGAGCGGCGATCTGCTCCTCGGTGCCCCACGCCACGATGGCGTCGACGAGACGATCGCTGCCGCCATCGGCGATGTCGCTGTCGTCGAAGCCGATGCGCAGGAGGTTGTTCGTGTAGTTCGGCAGGCCGAGGTAGATCTTCATTCCGGCGCGAGCGATGCGGCGGGCTTCGCTGGCATCGGTGTGCAGCACCACCATCTGCTCGGGTGCCAGCAGCGCATCCGGTCCCATCGCTTCACGGGCCAGCACGGTGTGGTCGGGGGTGGTGAAGTAGGGGTGTGAGCCGTTGGCGCGGGCGGCCGACAACTCCAGCATCTTCGGGCCCAGCGCGGCGAGCAGGCGCCCCGGGTTTTCCGACGGGCCGATGGCCATGAACAACGACTGGTCCATGCGGTCGAGGTACTCGACCATGTAGCTGTAGGGCTTGCTGTAGTCGTGCTTGCGCACACCGGCGACGAGGTGGCCGTGGCTGACACCGAGGCCCAGCAGGAAGCGGCCGGGGAACGCCTCGGCGAGCGTCTTCTGGCCGGCGGCCATCGTCATTGGGTCGCGGGCGTAGATGTTGGCGATGCCGGTGGCCAGCGGCAGGCGCTCGGTGGCCGACAGCAGGATGGCCGCCGAGGCGAACGGATCGCGGCCCACCGCTTCGGCCAGCCACAACGCACCGAAGCCCAGTTCCTCGATCACCTGCGCGGCGCGGCGAGCCTCGGGCGTGGCCAGTCCGTCGATACCGCCGTACCAGATTCCTACGCGACCGATGTCGACCGTGGGCTTGCTCATGTGCGTGTCCTCCGCTGTGTGCTGGCCGCCCATCTTGCCCGATGAGGCCCGCCGCCGCACGATGCGAGTGCCTGGCCGCCGGCGCGAGTGGCTCGAACCCGCCCGAGTGGCACGTGACGCACAGTCGCGCACGTGGCACTCGAAAGTCGCCGCGCGGAGCGGATGACCCTGCCGCTGACCGAAAATTACTGACAGACCCCGTCCGGTCGTTGACCCGAACCTCGGCGTGCGTCACCCGAAGGCGAGGTCAGGGGTCGGGCCAGGCCCCCTGGAGGGGGTAGAGGACGTCAACGATGTATGGAAGTTCAGCGGGGTGGAACGATCCAGAGCGGTTGCCGTCGGCTGTGGCTATGGCAATTACTGTGGCGCCGATGGCGAGCACCGCGACGACCTCGACGGCGATCAGGTTGCGACGGCTGCGCGGGCTGGTGTCGAGCGGATCAGCGGTCGAGGACATCTGGCACCCTAACCGTGAACTGTCCTAGACAGTGGTGGCATCCACTGTCACCAGTGCGGCCGGTGCTGGCGGTGGGTCAGATTGGCTGCAGGACGGGGCCGACGAGCGCCCAGCCTGCCGGAAGCGAGATCGGCGTGCCGATGCTGCCCTTGTACGCGCCGCTGAGGTAGGCGTTTGTGAGGGAGGCGCCCGTGAGGGTGGCGCCGTGGAGGATGGTGCCCACGAGGAAGGCACCGTCGAGGTGGGCATTGGTGAGGTCTGCGCCGTGGAGGTTGGCGCCGGTGAGGTCGGCGCCTTGAAGGTTTGCGCCGGTGAGGGTGGCGCGGCTCAGGTTGGCTCCAGTGAGGTCGGCAAAGCTGAGGTCGGCGTTGGTGAGGTTGGCCCCCGGGCATTGTGTGCCTGTGCCGACGAAGTTGCAGGTGCCGATCATCGTGCCGGAGCGACTGCTACCCGGCACCGTGAGCGCGACCACGGTGCCGGTGATGGCGAGCACGGCGGCGACCGCGATGGCGATCAGGTTGCGGCGACGGCGGCGACTGCGCGGGCTGGCGTCGAGCAGATCAGTGTTGGGAAGCATCGGGCACCGTAACCGCAAACTGTCCTAACGGTGATGGCTCCCTGGTCCACGAGCGCGGACGGTGTTGCGTCGGGTCAGCCTGGCTGGAGGACGCCGCCGACGAGTACCCGGCCCGTCGGTAGCGAGGCCGGTGTGCCGAGAATGCCCTTGTACCCGCCACTGAAGTAGGCGCCGGCGAGGGCGGCGGACTATGTGTGCTTCTCGCGAGCGGGTGACGGGATCCGTCGCTGCGCTCCTCCCGATTCCGTGCGCCCGCTTGAGGCGGCTTCGCCGCTGGAGCGGGTGACGGGATCCGTCGCTCGCGTGGGCTGCTTCGTGCCGCTTGGGGCGGCTTCGCCGCGGGACCGGGGGGCGGCAGCTGGGTGCTCGC
>CAIXHI010000309.1 GCA_903919215.1 uncultured Acidimicrobiaceae bacterium | reverse complement strand
CGATCGCCAGGACTACTTGCAGCAGCACATCCGCACCAGCAGTCACATCGGCGAGATTCGTGTGCTCGGCGATGTTGTGCGACAGACCGTTGACGCTGGGTACGAACACCATCGCCGTCGGGCACACCCGGGCCAGCATCTGCGCATCGTGACCGGCGCCGCTGGGCATCCGCATCGTCGAGTGTCCCAGTCGCTGCGCAGTGGACTCGACGAGGTCGACCATCTCCGCATGAAACTCGACCGGCTCGAAGCGGGCGAGCGTGCGCCGCTCGATGGTGACGCCCTCCTCCACAGCCAACGCATCGGTGTACGCGACGAACACCGCCTCGGCCTGCTGCAACAGCAACTCGTCGGTGTTGCGCAGATCGACCGTCATCGTCACCTTTGCGGGCACGACGTTCACCAGGTTCGGGCTGAACTCGCAGCGGCCGACCGTAGCGACCTGACTCGCGCCCATCTCGTTGGCGAGTGCCCGCACCCCGGTGTTGATCGCGGCAGCGACATACCCGGGATCGCGGCGCAACCGCATGGGTGTCGTGCCGGCGTGTGCCGACTGACCGGTGATGGTCAGTTCGGTCCAGGAGATGCCCTGTACACCGGTGACCGCACCGATGGTGAACCCTTCGTCCTCCAACACCGGACCTTGTTCAATGTGCAGTTCCACGAACGCGTGGGGCGCCGCGGCGGGGCACGGTGTCGGCCCGGCGTACCCGATTCGGGTGAGTTCATCACCGAGACGGGCGCCGTCGTCTGCTGCGCGGACATCGAGCGCGTCCTCCAGCGCCATACCGCCCACATAGACCAGGCTGCCCAACATGTCGGGCTGGAAGCGGGCACCCTCCTCATCGGTGAAGAAGGCCACGCTGACGGGATGGGTGGTGCGCACACCGTGCTGCTCGAGTGTCTCGATCACTTCGAGCCCACCCAGAACACCGAGGTTGCCATCGAAGCGACCGCCGGTGCGCACGGTGTCGATGTGCGAGCCGATCATCACCGGCGCGGCATCCG
This sequence comes from uncultured Acidimicrobiaceae bacterium, assembly GCA_903919215.1. GTDB lineage: Bacteria > Actinomycetota > Acidimicrobiia > Acidimicrobiales > Ilumatobacteraceae > UBA668. The sequence goes on along the minus strand of CAIXHI010000309.1, from coordinate 1,880 downwards.
GGTCGGTGCCGGCACGGGTTCCGACCGCGTTACCAACAGCATCAATCGTGACCTGCAGCCCCAGATCGTGCATCCAACCGGTCACCAGGTCGCGGCCCTCGCGATCGGCGTCGGTGAGTGCCAAGCGGGCGTTGCCCTGTTCGCCATTCGGCCCGTTCACGGCACCGATCTCACCGAGTGCCTCCAGCCGCGACCACAGCCGGTCGCCATCCACACGCAGCGATTGCCAGGTCATGCGGGCCGTCCGAAGTTGAATGCCTTGATCTCGCGCAGTGCTTCGCAGAACCCACGCACCGCGCCGTCGAACAGGGTCTTGCCCAACTCGGCAGTGGCCGATGTGGGGTCGCCGATGTAGCCGTCCGGGAAGAAGTCGTTGCTCATCCACCCGAAGCTGACCCTGCCACCGAAGCGCACGTAGTGGTTCAGCGCGATTGCATCGGGAATGCGGCGTTCGGCCTTGCTCATGTCCACCAGGTGGGGCGCCAGGTGCAACATGATCGAGGTTTCGTCGGTGCCACCGTGCACACCCATCCCCAACTCGTCAGCGGGCGAGACACCGCCCTGATCCGGCGGGACACCAGGGTGAGTGAGGAACGTCATCAGGCCATGAGCGAGACGCAGTTCGCGGTTCGCCACGTTCAACAACGCGCTGTTGCCACCGTGGCCGTTGAGGAACACAAGGCGCTTCGCCGGTGTCGTGGCGATGCAGCGGCCGAGATCGTCGAGCACAGACAACAGCGTGGTGGCCGACAGCCACACGGTGCCCGGCGACCAGGCGTGCTCGTTGCTCTTCGTGTAGTCCAGCGTCGGGAGCAACCACACATCGAGTTCCTCGCCCACTTGGGCCACCGCTGCCTCGGCAACTGCTGTGGCAACGACGCTGTCGGTGCTGAGCGGCAGGTGCGGACCGTGCTGCTCGATCGCTCCGAGTGGCTGCACGAGGATCGTCGTGTCCGTCAGCAGTTCGGCCACTTGGGGCCCGGTGAGGTCGGCAAAACGGCGAATATGTGCGGTCACACGGAAACGATATCCGCGCTTCACGAAGCGCCCGGCAGAATGGTGCACATGGCGGCTTCCGACTTCGATGCAATCGTGATCGGTGGTGGGCACAACGGCTTGGTGTCTGCCGCCTACCTGGCGAAGGCTGGCATGAAGACCCTGCTGATCGAGGCACGCCACGCGGTGGGTGGTACCGCCGCAAGCGAGCGCTGGTCGGGCGTGACGGTCAACATCTGCAACTGCGATCACATCACGTTTCGCACCACCCCCGTCGCCGAAGAGCTCTCACTTGCCGAGCACGGTCTGAATTACCTGGAGATCGATCCAGCGCAGGTCAACATGACCTGGAGCGGCGGACCTGCCTGGTTCAGCCATCACTCTGTCGACGAGACCGTCGAGTCGATCGCGCGCAACTACCCGGCCGAGGCCAAGGGCTACCGCAAGTACGTGAAGGCTGCGATGCCAGCCGTGCGCCTGGTGTTCGATGCCGCCAACGACCCTCCTTCGCTCGGCGGTCTCACTCGCAAGGTGCTCGACAAGCGAGGTGCCGGAGTCGCGACGCTGCTGCGGTGGAGCCGTCGCAGCGCAGCCGACATCATGCGCGAGTACTTCAGCACCGATGCACTGCAGGCGCCCGGCATGCTGGTCGGCCCGATGGTCTGGGGTATCTCCCCGGAACTGCCGGGCAGCGGTTTGGGCGCGCTCACGTATGCGCTGCGCCACGTCGGCAAGGTCGGACGGCCGATCGGCGGGGCGGGTCAGGTGCCAGCCTCCATCTTGAAGGCGTTCGAATCGTTCGGTGGCCATGTCCGCACCAGCACGAAGGTCACCGCCATCACGTGTGAGGGCCGCGGCGTACGCGGCGTCACGCTGGAGGACGG
>CAIXHI010000308.1 GCA_903919215.1 uncultured Acidimicrobiaceae bacterium | reverse complement strand
GGTCACCACACTCACCAAGAAGATGGCGGAAGACCTCACCGACTACCTGCTCGAGCAGGGCCTTCGGGTGCGCTATCTGCACAGCAACATCGACACCATCCAGCGCATCGAGATCCTGCGTGCGCTGCGTCTTGGCGAGTTCGACGTGCTGGTCGGCATCAACTTGCTGCGTGAGGGCCTCGACCTCCCAGAGGTCTCGCTCGTCACCATCCTCGACGCCGACAAAGAAGGGTTCCTGCGCAGCGAGACGTCGCTCATCCAGATGATCGGTCGTGCCGCCCGAAATGTCGATGGTCAGGTGGTGATGTACGCCGACAAGATCACGCCCAGCATGACCAGGGCGATTGAGACCACCCGTGCCCGCCGCGAGAAGCAGATCGCGCACAACCTCGAGCACGGCATCAACCCGCAGACGATCCGCAAGGCCGTCGGCGACATCCTGTCGTTGTTGCGCCCCGACGACAGTTCACCGGTGCCCGGAAAGGGTCAGCGCAAGAACCGCGAGCGCGACAAGGTGCAGCGCGAGTTGAAGACCTTGCCCCAGAAAGAACTTGCCCGCCTCATCCAGACATTGGAAGAGGAGATGCACGAAGCAGCTGCCGAACTGAAGTTCGAATATGCGGCGCGGCTACGCGACGAGGTCAACGAACTCCGACGCGAGCTACGCGACGCCGGCTGAACATCCCGCCTGCGTCAGACGACGTTGGCCAGCGGTGCGCTCAAGAACGCGGACAGCGAGTCGGCGGGTTGGGGGAGCGCGAACAGATACCCCTGCCCCAGGGCGCAACCGATGTTCACCAGCGACTCGCGCTGTACCTCGGTCTCGATCCCTTCGGCGACCACGGTGAGCCCGGTCGTGGTGGCGACATTCACCATCGCCCGCACCACGCTGCTGGCCTGATCGCCGCCGACGACCTGTGTGCTGAAGCGACGGTTCAGCTTCACGCCGGTAATCGGCATCGATGACAACGTGTCGAGCGAGGCGAAGCCGCTGCCGAAGTCCTGCAACACCAGATGCACGCCGAGTGCGGCAATCCGATGCAGCTGATCGGAGAGTTGGGTGAGCGCGTCGAGCCCTTGCGTCTCGCTGAACTGCACAGTCAGGCATGCGGGTTGCAGACCATGTTTGACGAGTCGCTCAGAGATCGACGTCAGCACGTTGGTCTCGGTACGTGCATCCAGATGCAGGCTCACAGCCAGTTGCAGCCGAGGTGCGACATGGCGGAAGTCGCTCAACGCGGACAGGCCGTCGTCGAGCATTCGGTCGAACAATGCGTTCAACAGTCCTGCGTGACGCAAGGCGGGAAGGAATGCTTCGGGTTCGCGAATGCCATCGGGGGAGTGCCATCGGGCGAGTGCCTCGATGGCGACAACTTCGCCGGTGTGCAGGTTGACGATCGGCTGGAAGTAGGCCTTGATCGCCCCTGTTTCCAGGGCGTCGACCAGTGCTGCGACTTCGCTCGAGGCCGCCGCCCCACCAAGCTCGGGGTGGTGATTGCGATCGATGTCGGCCTCTGCGGCGGCCAGTGCCCCGCCGAGGCCCGTCTCGGGTCGACGACGCCCGAGCCCGGTCGCGACTGCCGTGCCGACCGCACCGACCGCTGCGAGTGCTTCGTGCATGCCATGCGCGATTCGGTGAGCTTCCTGTTCGTCGACGCCGATCAGCAGCGCTGCGAAGCGATCACCGGTGATGCGGGCGCCGTAGTGGCGGGCACCCAGGACTTCCCTGACTGCGGTACCGGCGATGCGCAACTGATCGTCGCCAGCGGAGTGGCCGTGAAGTTCGTTGTAGCGCTTCAGCTCGGTTAACTCGACCACGAGTACCCATGCCCGTTCGCCGAACTCGCGGCAGAACAGTTCGTCGAGTCGGGCTCGTTGCTCCCAGCCTTGCCGTGTGCCGAGGCCGGTCAGCGGATCGGCTTGCCCATTGAGAATCTCTCCGGCACGACGCTCGGCGACGACGGCCAACTCGGCAGAGGCCAGCGCACCGAGCAGCATGGCGTGCACTTGCAGCGTTGGACGGATGTCGGGAATCGAGGCAGATCGGTCGCTCGGGTCGAAACCGACCAGTTCGCCGAACAGGGTGCCGTCAGCCAGGTGGACGGGAGCGGAGACCCAGTGGTCGCTGCTGCGGCTGATCGGTGCGGGGAGCGCTTCGTGCGCGTGGACGGCGCCGAGCGGATCGCAGACAGCAAGGGTGTAGCTGCTGCTGAGGTCGGTGCGGCACAACGTCCAGGTGCACAGTCCGGCAGTGCTCGACAAGTACTCCAGCAGGATGCGCGTGGCGCGGGCGAAGTTGGTTTCGATACTTGTGCCAGCGCTCATGCCCCCTCTATCGGCCGGACTCGGCCAGCACCTGACGATTTCCTGATGGTGAGCGGATGCGTTCGGTAACCTCCCGCCCATGCCTCCAGTGCCCGAAGCCAAGATCATCGTCAGAGGAGCCCGCGAGCACAACCTGAAGAACGTCAGCGTCGAGCTGCCCCGAGATCGGCTGATCGTGTTCACCGGCCTGTCCGGTTCCGGCAAGAGCAGCTTGGCGTTCGACACGATCTACGCGGAAGGTCAGCGCCGCTACGTCGAGTCGCTCAGTGCGTACGCTCGCCAGTTCCTCGGCCAGATGGACAAGCCCGATGTCGACGTCATCGAGGGCCTCTCGCCGGCGATCTCCATCGACCAGAAGAGCGCAAGTCGCAACCCGCGCTCCACGGTGGGCACCATCACCGAGGTCTACGACTACTTGCGACTGCTGTACGCCCGCGTCGGCGTACAGCACTGCGCTGCGGACGGTACGCGGCTGCAGCGACAGACCCCGTCGCAGATCGTCGATCGCATCCTGTTACTTGCCGACGGCACTCGCTTCCAAGTGCTCGCCCCAGTGGTGCGCGGCCGCAAGGGTGAATACAGCACATTGCTGGAAGACCTCGCGTCGCAGGGTTTCGTGCGTGCCCGGATCGACGGAGAAGTCGTCGACATCTCCGAGTTCTTGAAGCGCGAAGAGAAGCTGGCGCGCTACGAACAGCACCGCATCGAGATCGTTGTCGATCGCCTGGTGCGCCGCGATGGCATCGAACGCCGGCTCACCGATTCGCTGGAGACTGCGCTGAAGTTGGCCGACGGAGTCGCCGAGGTCGAGCTCGTCGGCACGGATGGCGAGGTGCAGGACGAAACGCTCACGTTCAGCCAGCACCTTGCCTGTCCGAAATGCGGTACCAGCTTCGAGGAGCCTGCGCCGCGCAACTTCTCGTTCAACTCGCCGTACGGCGCGTGTGAGGCCTGTCTCGGCCTGGGCACCACCTTCGAGGTCGACCCCGAGCTGCTCATCCCCGATCCCGATATGTCGATCAATGGTGGTGCCATCGCGCCGTGGCGCAGCAGCAACACGCAGTACTTCACGCGCATGCTCGAGGCCGTGTCGCACGAGTACGGCTTCGACCTCGATGCCCCGTATCGCACGCTCACCAAGGCGCAGCAGAAGATCGTCATGCACGGTGTCGACGGCAACCTGAAGGTGAAGTACAAGAACCGTTACGGACGCACCCGCGAGTACTCGACCGCCTACGAGGGTGTCGTGCCGTGGCTGAACCGTCGGCGCGAGTCGGCGGAGAGCGACTGGTCGCGCGAGCAATACGAGGGCTACATGCGCGAGGTGCCCTGTCCGACGTGCGCCGGTGCCCGGTTGAAGCCGTCCACCCTGGCGGTCACGATCAACGACAAGAACATCGCTGAAGTGTGCGAAATGTCCATCGCCGAGTCGTCGGCGTTCCTTGCCGGGCTCGAACTGGGTGAGCGCGATCGTCTCATTGCTGAACGTGTCACCAAGGAGATCAACGCGCGCCTCGGGTTCCTGCTCGACGTCGGACTCGATTACCTGTCGCTTGCTCGACCGGCCGGCACGTTGGCCGGTGGTGAGGCACAGCGCATCCGCCTGGCCAGCCAGATCGGCAGCGGTTTGGTGGGCACGCTGTACGTACTCGACGAGCCGTCGATCGGTCTGCACCAGCGCGACAACCGACGCCTCATCGACACGCTGCTGCGCCTGCGCGATCTCGGCAACACGGTGCTCGTGGTGGAGCACGACGAGGACACCATTCGCGAGGCCGACTGGTTGGTCGATATCGGCCCCGGCGCGGGCGAGCACGGCGGTGAAGTGGTCTACAGCGGCCCGGTGAAGGGCGTGCTGAAAGTGAAGGAGTCCATCACTGGTCAGTACCTCAGCGGGAAGCGCAGCGTGCCGGTGCCGCAGCAGCGGCGGGCGCCCGGTCTGCAATGGCTCGAGATCAACGGCGCTCGCGAGCACAACCTGCGGAATCTCGACGTCAAGGTGCCGTTGGGTTGCTTCGTCGCGATCACTGGCGTCAGCGGCAGTGGGAAGAGCACGCTCGTGCGCGACATCCTGCTGCCGGTGCTCATGCAGCGCATCTACAAGTCGAAGTCCGCGGCGGGTAAGCACAAGAACATCAAGGGCATCGAGTTCCTCGACAAGGTCATCGACATGGATCAGTCGCCGATCGGCCGCACACCCCGCAGCAACCCGGCTACGTACATCGGTGTGTTCGACAACATCCGCAAGTTGTTCGCCACCACGGCCGAGGCCAAGGTGCGCGGCTACATGCCCGGCCGCTTCAGCTTCAACGTCGCCGGCGGTCGCTGTGAGGCCTGCTCGGGCGACGGCACGATCAAGATCGAAATGCATTTTCTGCCCGACGTGTATGTGCCGTGCGAGGTGTGCAAGGGCGCGCGCTATAACCGCGACACACTCGATATCCAGTTCAAGGGCAAGAACATCGCCGAGGTGCTCGACATGCCGGTGGCCGAAGCCGTCGGCTTCTTCAGCAACCAACCGGCGATCCACCGCCACATGCAGACGCTGATGGATGTCGGGCTCGGCTATGTGCGTCTCGGGCAGTCGGCACCGACGTTGTCGGGAGGCGAGGCGCAGCGCGTGAAGCTGTCGTCGGAACTGGCCAAGCGCAACACCGGCCACACCATTTACCTGCTCGACGAGCCCACCACGGGTCTGCACTTCGAGGATGTGCGCCGTCTGCTGACGGTGCTCTCACGCCTGGTCGATCAGGGCAACACGGTGTTGGTCATCGAGCACAACCTCGACGTCATCAAGACCGCCGACTGGGTCATCGATCTCGGCCCGGAGGGTGGCAGCGGCGGCGGCAAGGTGGTCGCCGAGGGCACCCCGGAAGACGTCGCCAAGGTGAAGGGCAGCCACACCGGCCGGTTCCTGAAGCCGTTACTGGAACGCTGAGGCTCAGCGGCCGCGGAGCTTCTTGCTCAGCTCGTTCAACCGAGTCTTCTCGGTCTTGGAGAGCGAGTCGATACCGGCGGCGCTGATCTTGTCGAGCAACAGGTCGAGCTCCATCTGATCTGCCGGACTGTGGGCGACTTCCCACGGTCCGGTGATCACCGTCTGACCTGAATGCTTGCCCTTGCGGCGGGCGGGCTTGGCCGTGTGTGCGCGGTTCCCTGCGAGCTTCGGGATGACCTGCATATGCGAGAGCAGGCCGCACTGCCGTGCGCCGACCAGTCCGACGGCGATGACGAGCAGTTCCAGGACCAGCGGTTCGTAGGCCCGGTCGCCGAGATAGCGCAGCGCATCGATGCCGACGTAGATCGCGGCGATGACCCACGCGGGAATGCCGAAGAAGAACATCGCCGACGGGTTGTCGAGGGCGAATACGACCAGCAGCGCGATACCGAGGATGCCGAGGCCGAACGCGTAGAACGACACATCGAAGCTGAGCAGTGTGACCAGTGCGGAGGGAACGATGGTCATCGCGACGATCAGCCAGGTGAAGCGGCCGCGACCCACCTGGTCTTCGATCCGGTGACCGACGAACCAGAAGAACGCCAGGGTGAGCACGACCCAGATCTCGGTCGGCGGATTGGCGATCGGCCAGGTGAACAGGCGCCAGATATCTCCGTCGCGTACGCCGACGCCGACGAAGGCCAACTTTTCGAGCGACGCCTTGTCGACGGCGTACCAGAACATCGACAGGACGCCGAGGCCCACCAGCAACGCTGTCGTGGTGACGTCGACGGTGCCAACGCGGAACCATCCGTCGCGGCTGGGTCGTTCGGGCATGGAGAACTGATAACGGCCGGGCACGTGCGCAACCCTACCCGCGCCACCCTGTCGTCGACCGTAGGCTCGCTACATGGTTGCCCGCCCACCTGCCGGAACGATTCCCGAGACCCCCGGCTCCTACCAGTTCAAGGACAAGGATGGGCGCGTCATCTACGTGGGCAAGGCGTCCAGCCTGCGTCAGCGACTGTCCAACTACTTCCAGGACCCGCGCAACTTGCACCCGCGTACGGCGCAGATGGTGGCCACCGCGACCTCGGTCGAGTGGATCGAGGTGCGCAACGAGGTCGAGGCCTTGATGCTGGAGTACAGCCTCATCAAGCAGCACCGACCGCGGTTCAACGTGCGTCTGCGCGACGACAAGAGCTACCCGTTCCTCGCTGTCACCGTCGACGAACAGTTTCCGCGAGCGATCGTGATGCGTGGCCACAAGCGCAAGGGCACGCGCTACTTCGGTCCGTACGCACATGCCTACGCGATCCGCGAGACGCTCGATCTCCTGGTGCGCAGTTTCCCTGTTCGCACGTGCAGCGCCGGAAAGTTCAATGAGCATCAGCGCCTCGGTCGCCCGTGCCTGCTGTTCCACATTCAGAAATGCAGCGGACCGTGCGTCGGCGAGATCGAGGAGATGCCGTACCGCCAACTCGTGCAGGAGTTGTGCGACTTCCTCGATGGCGACACCGATGAGATCATCGGCCGACTCGAGACCGAGATGGCCGACGCGGCGAAGCTGCTGGAGTACGAGCGGGCGGCGCGGGTACGCGATCGGCTGGTGTCGGTACGGCGGGCGAGCGAGAAGCAGACGATGGTCGCCGAGCGCAGCGAGGACATCGACATCATCGGTCTTGCTGACGATGATCTGGAAGCTGCCGTGCAGGTGTTCTTCGTGCGCAAGGGTCGTGTGGTCGGTCGCAAGGGTTTTGTCCTCGACAAGGTGGAGGAGCTCACACCTGGTGGGTTGATCGACCGCATCCTCGAGTCGCTCTACGGCGATGATCCGCCCACCGGGGTGCCCAAGCAGGTGCTCGTGCCCGTCGATCCCGACGATGCGGCGACGTACGAGGAATGGCTGACGCACTTGCGTGGCAGCCGAGTGCAGATTCGTGTGCCTCAGCGAGGCGACAAGCGTGAACTGCACGAGACCGTTACCCGTAACGCGAGCGAGGAGTTCATCCGCCACCGCTTGCGACGCGCCGGCGACCACAATGCACGCAGTCGGGCGCTCACCGAGTTGCAGGATCTGCTCGGTCTGCCCGAAGCGCCGTTGCGCATCGAGTGCTACGACATGGCGCACCTGCAAGGAACCGACTACGTGGGCTCGATGGTGGTGCTGGAGGACGGACTGCCCAACAAGCGCGAGTACCGCCGGTTCAAGATCAAAGACGTCCCCGGCAACGACGACTACGCGGCGATGGAGGAAGTGCTCACCCGTCGCTTGCAGGCGTACCTCGACGAGCGCGATCAGCCGCTCGACGACGACCTGCTCAACGGTCAGGCCGGTCGGCGCCCGAAGCGCTTCGCGTATCCGCCGCAACTACTGTTGGTGGACGGCGGCAAGGGTCAACTGGCGGTCGCCGAGCGGGTCGTGCGCAAGCTCGGGCTGTTCGACGAGATTCCGATCGCCTCGTTGGCCAAGCGTTTCGAAGAAGTGTTTCTCCCCGGGAACAGCATCCCGGTGGAGGTGCCCCGCGGTAGCGATGCGCTCTTCATGCTGCAGCGCATCCGCGACGAGGCCCACCGTTTCGCCAATACGTTCCATCGTGAGTTGCGCGGTAAGCGGATGACTACCAGTTCACTCGACGGTATTCCCGGTCTCGGCGAAGCGCGCAAGAAGAAGCTGACGCAGGTGATGGGCGGTGTGAATGCCGTCAAGGCCGCGTCGCTCGACGACCTCATGGCGCTGTCGTTCCTGCCCGACACCGTTGCCGAAGCCATCCACACCAAGTTCCATCCCCCCGCCTGACCCATCGGTGCCCGCGCACTCAGTTGGGCGCGCTTCGTGCCGTTGCTGTCGTATGGGTGCGATATGTGCCGGCGGGTGCTACATGAGGTGGCGGAAGACCTCGTCGTGGAGGGTGGCGAGGGCGTCGGCGCGTTGTTCGGCGGAACGGCCCAAGGTGAAGTCGGGCAGTGCGAACTCGTCGACGCCCATCGCGTCGTATTGGCCGAGCAGGTCGATCAGTTCGGACGCGTCGCCGATGAGCGCGCGGCCGCTGGCAGCGAACGGCGCGGCTGCATCGCGTTCGGCGTCGGTGCGGGTGAGGAACACCAACGCCTGCGCCGAACGGCGCATGGTGGCGGGGTCGCGGTCAACTGCGTCGCAGGCGGCACGGAACACGTCGGTGCGTTGCGCCACGACGGTGGGATCGCCCCAAGTGTTCCACTCCTGTGCCCAGCGGGCGGTGAGGCGCAGCATGCGCGGGCTGCCAGTGCCCACCAGGATCGGCAGTGGGCCGAGCGGCTTGGGCGAGAACGGCGCATCGGTCAGTCGGAAGTGCAGACCATCGAACGTCACCGACTCCTCGCGGAACAAACGATGCACGATTTCGATACCTTCGGCGAAGCGATCGACGCGAGATCCGGGAGCGTGGAGTTCGAACCCGTATGAGCGGTGCTCGTTCTCTTGCCAGCCGGCTCCGAGGCCGAGTACTGCGCGCCCGCCCGAGATGTGATCGACGGTGGTGGCACGTTTGGCGATCACCACCGGGTGGTGCACGGTGAGCGGCGTCACCATCGAGACCAGGCGGATGCGGGGCACCAGCGCACCGACGGCGGCGAGCACGCTCCAGCACTCCAGCGCATCACCAGGGTCGGGCTTGCCATCCGGGCGGTTCGGCATGAGGTGGTCGGCGCACCAGAACGAGTGGTACCCATGCTGTTCGGCGAACTGGGCGACGGT
>CAIXHI010000307.1 GCA_903919215.1 uncultured Acidimicrobiaceae bacterium | reverse complement strand
CGCGACGGCCTCGTTGGCGAGCTGAACGCTCAGGTGGCGATGTTCACCAGTGCCGACTACCAGGAATCCAAGGCCGCTCGCCGCGAGGGCCGCACCCCGATCTACGAAGGACGCTGACATGGCTTACCCGGAACCGCTGCCCCTCGGCACACCCATTTTCGCGTCCACGGTCCTCGCCGGGTCGGTGGCGTTCGTCACCGGTGGTGGCACCGGCCTCGGCAAGGCGATGGCCACTGAACTCGCTCGCAGCGGCGCGTCGATCGCCATCGCCAGCCGCAAGCCCGAGCACCTCGCCGCCGGTGTCGCTGCCATCGAAGCCGTCGGGGCAAAGGCCATCGCAGTCGCCGTCGACGTGCGCGACCCCGAGGCCATCTCCGCTGCGTTCGATGAGGTCGAGCAGCGCCTCGGCGCGGTCGACATTCTGATCAACAACGCCGCTGGCAACTTCCCGCAGCCGGCCGAGGACATGAGCCCCGGCGGCTGGCGAGCCGTCACCGACATCGTGCTCGACGGCACGTTCTTCTGTTCCACCGAGTTCGCTCGTCGGCGCATCGCCATCGGCGGTGGCGGCTGCATCCTCAACATCGCCGCCACCTACTCCTGGACCGGCGGCCCGGGCACGGCGCACTCCGCTGCGGCCAAGGCCGGTGTGGTGAACCTCACGCAGTCGCTGGCAGTCGAATGGGCGCCGCACGGCATCCGTGTGAACGGTCTCGCCCCTGGTCTGTTCCCGCACGAGGACATGCCCGCGCACATGCAGCACGACAAACTCGCCGCCGACGCTCGCGACCGCACGGTGCCGGCCGGTCGTGTCGGCCGGCTGCACGAACTGGGTTGGGCAGCGACGTTCATGTGCTCGCCGTTCGCCAGCTACATCAGCGGTCACACTCTCGTGTGCGATGGCGCCAACTGGCTGCGCCGCAGCCTGCGGATGCCCGAGTTCGTCGACGTGCGCACCCAGTTCGGCCTCGGCACGACCGAGGAATAGCTACAGCTCGAGGCGTGCGATCCACAGCCCGGGAGCGTCGAACTCGGCCGGCGTGGGCAGCGGCGACGGCTTGGCGTACAACTCGCAGAGACGCTGTTCGCCCACGCGGTCGGCGACGCCGGCGGTGAAGGTCTTGCCGCGCTGCACCTGATCTTGTGTCAGCCGCAGGCCGAGCAGGCGCTGCACGAACAGGTCGTCGGGTGAGGTCTCCACGCGGCGACGCCGCACGGCTTCGGCGATCCGCAATGCATCGCCGCCGATGACGCGGATGGCCACCGAGTCGACCAGGTAGTCGACAGTGCCGACGACGGCTGCGACGGCGGCGTCGAGCGACGGTGCGAGCGCAGCCTGTTCGGGTGACAACACCGCTCCCAGCAACAGGGCCGGGTCGGAGAGCAGGTTCTGCATCGCCTGCATCGGGTCGCCGGCATCGCCCATGTCGAGCTGACCGAGCTGTTCGGCCACAGCCGACGGATCGGGACGGAACCCGCCGACGTACTGGCGCACGAGGGCGGTGAACTGGTCGCGCAACGTGGGGATCGCGAAGAGCGTGTGGCCGATCATCTCCTGGGCGAGCACCCACAGCCGCATCTCGTCGACCGGCAGGCTCCACTCGGCGGCGAACGCGTCGATCGACGATGGCACGATCAAGAGCGCGTGATCGTTGCGCGGGATCGGCAGGTCGTACTGGCCGAACGTGCGGGCCGCCATGCGGCCGACCATCGAGCCGACCGCCATGCCCATCATCGCCGGCTGCATCATCTGGCTGAGGTTGGCCATCATCGCCATCATCGGGTCGGAGTCGCCGGGTTCGTCCATCTCCGAACCCGTCGGCTTGCGACCCAGTGACGTTGCCATCTCCGTGAACAGCGGGCGGTACGCCTCGAGCGTGCGGTTGGCCCACACACCCTTGGTGACCGGAGTGATTTCCGGGAGGGCGGCCTCGAAGCCGGTGAGGTCGCGCACATGCATCTCGACGATGCGGGCGAGGTTCTCGAGTGCGATGCGTGCAGCCGGATCGACGTTGGGTTCGGAGGCGCCACCGCTGCTGGAGAGCGCTGCGAACTGTCGGGCGGCGTCCCAGTTCAACGGCCCCTGCCCCGCAAGCGCCTTGGCCAGGTCGCCGAACATCGGCAAGTTGCCGAAGGGATTCGCGGCTGGATCGAAATCGTCTGCCATTCCGGAAGCCTACGGCCGCTCGCCCGCCCCCGCTCGTCGCCCAGCCTTCATCCCTCTGTGTCGCGGCGGGGTCGTCCATCTCTGGTGGTGGCAGCCGCGACATAGACGAGGAGGGCGGCTCAGGTCCCCCGCTCTGTGTCGCGGCGGGGACGTCCGTTGCTGGTGGTGGCAGCCGCGACATAGACGAGGAGGGCGGGGGGAGAGGGTGCGAGTGGGGCGGGGTAGGGTCGGGAGTATGACTGCGGCCGCCACCACGATCGTTGTGCCCGTGTGGGTGGGCGACGGCAGCGACGGACTGGGTTCGCGCGTGCTGCGGTTGCTGGCTGGCAGCGACAGGGTGCGCGCCGGCAAGGCGGCGGACTGCGACGTGATGGTGTGGCTCGCAGCGGCCGACGCTGATGCACGGGCCGCGCACCACGAGAGCGCGCTGGCCGGGATGACGACGGCGTTGGCTGAGTGCACGAACGCCACTCATGTGGTGCTGGTGTCGTCGGCGATGGTGTATGGCGCGTGGGCCAACAATCCGGTGCCGCTCACTGAGGACGCACTCCTGCGACCCGATGTGGAGTTCCCCTTCGCTCGCCAGCTGGGCGCTGCCGAGCAGCTGGTCGATGAGTGGCGCTGCGCCCGGCCGGGGCGCTCGACCACGGTGTTGCGTCCGGCGGTGGCCATGGCCGCCGATGGCACCAGTCGACTGGCGAGTGCGCTGGCCGCAGGGATGGGGCAGCGCGTGGGCGAGGCCGACCCACCGGCGCAGTTCCTGCATCTGGATGATCTCGCCAGCGCCGTGTTGTTGTCGGTCGAGCAACGACTCGATGGCGCGTACAACGTGGCCCCGGATGGTTGGATCGCGGGTGAGCGAGTGCGCGCACTCGCCGGGGCCGTGCCCAGGGTGCACCTACCGGATCGCGTGAACGAGTTCGTCAACACATTGCGCTGGCGCTTCCAACGAGGGCCGATCCCGCCCGGTCTGCGCAGCTACACGCGGTGGCCGTGGCTGGTGGCCAACGACCGGTTGAAGGACGCCGGCTGGCACCCCACGGTGACCAACGAGCAGGCCTACGTCGAAGGCACCGAGGCAAAGTGGTGGACGATGGTGTCTCCCAAGCGACGTCAGGAACTCGCGCTCGCAGGACTCGGCGGGGCGATTCTGGTGGTGGCCATCGTCATCATTCGCGTCGTGCGCCGCGCCAACGCCCGTCGCCGGTAGCTCAGAGCGTCGTCTTCGGAGCTGCCAACGTCACCGACAGCCGCGCCGTCGTACCATCGCTGCGGCGCACGGAGAAGCTCACCGTGTCGCCAGGTCGGTGCCTACCGAGGTGAGCGATCAGCGCTCGGCCGTCCGACACGGTTGCAGCGTCGAGTGCGAGGATGACATCGCCGGCGACAAGACCCGCGGCAGCGGCCGGGCCCGACGGGTCGACCGCTCCAACGCTGAGCTCGCCGGCGGGGTCGTCGTTGATGACCACGCCGACCCACACGGGGGCGGCGCCATGCAGCGCAGACATCGCCTGCTGGATGTCGTCGAGGGGTTCGATCGTGATGAGGTGACTGTCTGCCACGGTGCTGGTGGGTGTGGTGCGCGGATCGCCGCCGTTGTTGAGCGCCGATCCCTGCGTCTCGTGAGTACACAGCGCCACCAACTCGCCGCGCTGGTTCACGACGGGTGCGCCCTCGGGCATCATGGCGTCGTCCGACCACGAGCCGTCGATGCTGCCGTCATCACCGACGATGACGGACATCGGCTGTTCGCCGACAAACGTCAACTCGTCGCCTGGCTGAATGTCGGTGGCGACCGTGAACGCTTCGGTGGACTGCACGGTGTTCGGTGCCAACACGGCCAGACCGGTGCGATTGTCGACGAAGAGCACACGTGCCTCAGCGGTGCTGCCGTCGGGAAGTTCCACCTGAACCGAGGTCGCTCCGCCGACGGCGGCGGCGGTGGTGATCGCGACGGTGCCGCCGTTCACCGGCGCGGCGAGAACGATCGGTGCGGTGTCGGCACTACTCGGAGCAGACACGGCGGGGTCCATGGGGATCGAGTGGACCGCCCAGGTTGGCATCGGGCCGGTGAAGACACCACTTCCTGATCCCGTGGTGTGGGTGCTGGTGCTGGGTCCGAGGTCGGTGGTGCGAGACGCGAAGGCGGAGGTGGCCGATGAGGACAGAACAGTGACCGCTTCGGTGCTGAAGTCGTTCTCGGTGAGGTTGACGATCGTGGATCGGGCCGTGGACACTGCGCTGCGACCCGCTTCGGTGCTGATCATCGCCCACAGCAGCATGACTCCGAGCACACTGCCGATCACGCCGGTGGCTGCAGTGAGACCACGACCGATCGCGAGCGGCGGCTCGGTCTGTTGCCAGACCTGTTCGCCCATCTCGCTGGGGTGCCGCCAGATGCGCTCGTGGGCAGGTAACGGTGCAGGTGGTTGCTGCTCGTCATCGTTCCAGTCGCTGGGGCTCACGAAGCGGTCAGGTTAGTGAGGATCCGCTCCGATGTGGCGTCGCGCGCCGCGCGCCGCTGCATCTGTCATCTGGATGGCGCGGACCACGTGGTGGCGACGGCAATCACGGCTACCATTGGCAGTTGTGCAACCTCCGGCGAATGGCAACTCATGGTTGGGCCTCACCGACCAGGTGTTGCCCATCGCAGCAGCATATGAATGGTGCGTGCTGCCGGTGTGCGGGGCGGTCGTGTTGTTCAGCGGCACGGTGCGCGACCATGCGGTCGACGAGCACGGCGTGACGCGTGACGATGTGCAGTATCTCACCTACGAGGCCTACGACGAACAGGTGGTGCCGGCCTTCGCTGCGATCGAACAGGAACTGCGCCGCCGTTGGCCCGACACTGGGCGCGTCGCGTTGTTGCATCGCACCGGGCGACTCGGGCTCAGCGAGAGTTCGGTGGTCGCCGTCGTGAGTGCGCCGCACCGCCCGGAAGCCTTCGAGGCGGCGCGCTATGCAATCGACGCACTGAAGGCCAGTGCTCCGATTTGGAAGCACGAAGTGTGGGCCGATGGTGCCGACTGGGGAACTGGTGCGCACACGCCGGTCGCGCCCGCCGCGGTTGCCACTGCCACGGGGAGCGCCCGATGACCGTGCTGTTCATCTCATTGGTAGTGCTCGCAGCCGTCGGCTTCTACTGGTACGGACGGCGCCGACATCACCAGGAGCCGGGTGTGGCCAGCTTTCAACGGCATATCGATGCGCTCTCGTCCGAGCGTCGTCGCGAATCGTTCGAACGCGTCCGCCCGCCGATGCACGACGACGACTACGACGACGAGACGGGAAGCTGACACATGGCCCGCGACCTCGCGATCGACCTTGGCACGGCCAACACACTGGTGTACATGAAGGGCAAGGGCATCGTGCTCAACGAGCCCTCCGTGATCGCGCTCAACCGGCAGACCGGCGAGGTGCTGGCCACCGGCCGCGAGGCGTGGCAGATGATCGGCCGCACCCCCGGCTACATCGTCGCCGTGCGTCCGTTGCGTGGCGGTGCCATCACCGACTTCGAAATCACCGAGCGGATGATCCGCCTGCTGCTGCAGCGCGTCGGTGTCAGTCGCTTCACTCGACCCAAGGTGGTCATCTGCGTGCCCTCGGCCATTACCGAGGTTGAGCGTCGCGCAGTCACCGATGCGGCTCGCCGTGCAGGCGCCGCCGATGCACAACTCATCGAACAGCCGATGGCCGCTGCGATCGGTGCCGACCTCCCGATCGACGAGCCGGTCGGCAACATGGTCATCGACATCGGCGGCGGTACCAGCGAGACCGCCGTCATCAGCCTGGGTGGCATCGTGGCGCTCGAGGCGGTCCGGGTCGGCAGCTTCGACATAGATGCTGCGATCCAGGCCTACGTGCGCCGCGAGCACGGCATTGCGATCGGCGAGCGCACCGCTGAAGAAGTGAAGGTGGCAATCGGCTCCGCTTCACCCACAGAGGACGAGAGTCAGGCCGAGGTGCGCGGACGCGACCTCATGACCGGATTGCCAAAGACCGTCGTGCTGACGCCCGAGGAAGTTCGCTTCGCGATCGACGACGTGGTCAGCAGCATCACGGCGTCCGTGGTGCGCTGCCTCGCGAAGGCCCCGCCCGAGTTGGCGCAGGACTTCCTCTCTCGCGGTATGTACCTCGTCGGCGGTGGTGGGCTGTTACGTGGTTTGGCACAGCGCATCGAGAAGGAAACGAACGTTCCGGTACGCATGTCGAACATGCCACTGGAAGCTGTCGTCATGGGTGCCGGACACTGCATCGAGCACTACGACGCGCTCAAGGGCATGTTCATGGGTGCCCGCCGGTAATGCGTTCGCTGGTCGACGACGATCACGTCCTCGACTCCGGCCTCGCGGCCATTCGCACGCAGTACAAAGTGCCGCAGGGTTTCCCCGCTTCGGTGGAAGCCGCCGCTGCTGAAGCGGCCCGCCGCCCGCTTGACGCTCGGGTCGATCGCACCGACTGGCCGTTCGTCACGCTCGACCCGTCCACCAGCACGGATCTCGACCAAGCGTTCACGATCGAGTCCGCTGGCGATGATCTGCTGCTGCACTACGCGATCGCCGATGTCGGCTGGTTTGTGACCCCAGGCGATCCGATCGATGTGGAGGCGTGGCGTCGAGGCACCACGCTGTACCTGCCCGACAACAAGGCCAGCCTCTACCCGCGTGTGTTGTCCGAGGGTGCGGCCAGCCTGCTGCCGGACGGTCAGCGGCCGGCGGTGGTGTTCCACGTGAGGCTGTCGTGCGAGGGTGTAGCCACGCTCGACGGTGCCGAGCGATCGTTGATCCGCAGTCGTGCGAAGTTGGCCTACGACACGGTCACCGCTGCCGACGTGCCTGCCGGGTTCGATGAGTTCGCCCGCCGGGTGACAGCGGCGGAGAGTGCACGGGGTGCCAGCAACCTGGAACCGCCCGAGCAGCACGTCGGTCGCGATGATGGGCACTACCGGCTCACGTTTCGGCCGCGTTCCGTGAGTGAGGACCAGAACGCGGCGCTGTCGCTGGCCACGAATCTGGCCATCGCCTCGGCAATGCAGGACTCCGGTGTCGGCTTGTTCCGCGTGATGGCCGCGCCCGACGAACGCGCCGTGCACCGTCTGCGGCACACGGCTCGGGCGTTCGGCCTCACGTGGCCCGAGGACGAATCGCTGGAGTCGTACTCGCGACGCCTCGACTGCAGCCGACCCGCCGAAGCGGCGTTCGTGATGGCCGTGCGTCGGTCGGGCGGCGGTGCCGAGTACCGCCCGTTCGAGGCGGGCGTCGTGCCGTGGCACGCGGCGATGGCAGCCACCTACGCCCATGCCACTGCGCCGTTGCGTCGGCTCGCCGACCGCTACGTCGTGGAGACCGCGCTCAGCATCGTGCAGGGGGTGCCGGTGCCCGACGACATCGGCGACGCGCTCACCCGCCTCCCCGAGGCCATGGCCGCGGCCGACCACGCGGCGAACACGATTGACCGAGCAGTGATCGACCTCGCGGAGGCCGTGATGATGCAGGGGCATGAGGGCGAGACGTTCGACGCCGTCGTCACCGACGACGACCCGGAAGGCACCCGTATTCAACTCACCACGTTGGCGGTGAAAGCCAAGGTGCAGGCACACGGTGTGCAGCCCGGCGACTCGCTACGCGTGAAGTTGGTGAAGGCCGACACCGACAAGCGTCGCGTCGAGTTCCTCCGCGTCGGCTGACCAGTTGCTGGGTCAGGTGGCGGTGAGTCGCGCCACTTGGCCACCGCCCACATCGAGTACGTAGACCTCACCGTCGGGGCCGGAGACGACGGCGCTGATCGTGGCGTACGAACCGAAGTCGATGAGGTCGGCCGCGGCCTGGCCCGGCGCGGTGCGGAT
>CAIXHI010000306.1 GCA_903919215.1 uncultured Acidimicrobiaceae bacterium | reverse complement strand
TCCGCCCTCACCGGTCACCTTGTGCTGTCGTCGCTGCACGGCACCGACAGCGTGGCCGCCCTGCACCGCTTCCTCGACATGGGCATCGAGGCCTTCCTCATCGCATCGTCCGTGGTCGGCGTGATCGGCCAGCGTCTGCTGCGCCGCATCTGCGACTCGTGCAAAGAGCCGTACACGCCTGGCGCCGAGGAACTGGCAGTGTTCCGCCAGCACAGCGGCGGCAGCGAGAAGGCCAGCTTCTACCACGGCGTCGGCTGCAACTTCTGCGCCGGCACCGGCTATCGCGACCGCATCGGCGTCTACGAACTGCTGCGCATCACCCCAGAGTTGCGTCGGCTCATCGTGGGGTGGGCCACCACTGAAGAACTGCGCCGTCTCGCCGTCGCCCAAGGTATGCGCACGATGCTGCGTGAAGCCATGGCACTCGTCGAGAACGACGTCACCACCATCCCCGAAGTCGTCAAGACCCTCTTCGCCAGCTAGGAGCACTCGATGCCCAGGTTCGCCTATTCCGCCATCGACGGCAACGGTACGTCGGTCGAAGGAGTCACCAAGGCTGCGACAGTGGGCGAGGCGCGCCAGCAGATCATCAGCGCGAACCTGTACCCGATCAAGATCGAGGAGAAGCGCGGCAAGCTCGACTTCGAGCTGACCAAGGTGAAGGTGAAGCGGAAGGAGTTGATGAACTTCACGCGGCAACTCGCCGTGTTCGTGAAGGCCGGCATCCCGCTCACCGAGGCGATGGAGGTCATCGGCGACGAGACCTCCGACGTCGCGCTGCAACGCACGATCACCATGATGGTTGAGGATCTGCGCAATGGCGGCACCCTGTCGGGCGCAGCAGCCAAGCACCCCGAGGCCTTTCCCAACTACTACATCGGCATCCTGGGCTCGGCTGAACTCACCGGCAAACTCGATGAGACGCTGGAGAACTTGGCGATCTATCTCGAGCGCGAACTGGACACTCGCTCCAAAGTGGTCGGCGCGTTGTCGTACCCGGCAGTCGTCATGGTGCTGGCGCTGATCACCGTCACCATTCTCTGCGGCTATGTCTTGCCGCAGTTCAAACCGTTGTTCGCGGAGTTGAACGCCGACCTGCCGTTCGCCACCCGCTCGCTGCTGTTCGTGGGCGATCTGTTCACGATCATGTGGTACATCCCGTTCTCGGTGTTCTCGCTGTTCATGGCCCACATCATGTGGTTGAAGAAGACCCCGTCGGGTCAGGCGTTCAAGGACAAGATGCTGCTGAAGACCCCGATCATCAGCGGCATCATCGAGTACTCGATCCTCGAGCGCTTCTGCCGCATCCTCGGCGCCATGGTGCGCGCTGGCGTGCCACTGCCCGACGCCATGCGCACCACCACCGAGTCCACCAACAACATCGTGTTCCGCACCCGCCTCGAGCAGGCTCAGATCGAGATGCTCGAGGGCGGTGGCTTCGCCGCCCCGCTCGCGCGTACCGGCGTGTTCCCCGGTGCCGCACGGCAGATGTTCAAGGTCGGCGAGGAGACCGGCACGCTCGACAAGCAGCTGGAAATCGCCAGCATCTACTTCGACCGCGAACTCGAGTCGCGCATCAAGAAGTTCACCGCGATGTTTGAACCGCTGATGATCGTCGCCGTGGGTGTCGTGGTGGGTTTCGTCGCCGTCGCCCTCGTACAGGCGATGTACGGCGTACTCGGTGGCGTGAAGAACGACGGCGGCTGATTCGTCCCGAATCAGCTTCTGGGCGGGATTCGTCCCGGCTTCCGGGAACGAAACCGCCCAGTTCGAGCGCACAGATCTGTTGATATGCGCTCGCCGCACGGCGAACGTGGGCCGCGCTCAGCTCAGCGAACTGTGTCCCTTAGCGAACCATGATCAGGTCGATATAGCGCTGGCCGAAGAAGATCGCCAGGATGGTGCCCAACGCGAGGAACGGCCCGAACGGCACCGCTGTGCGCCGTGTGCCGCGGTGCCCGGCCATCATCGCCACGCCGACGGCAGCGCCGGTGAGGAACCCGAAGAACAACCCGATCGGCGCCAGACCGGGGTTGAGGAACCCGAGGTACCCACCCAGCAACGGGGCCAGCCGCACATCGCCGTCACCCATGCCACCCTTGCTGAGCACGTAGATCAGGCCCATCAGGGCCAGGGCGATCGCCGCGCCGAGCAACATCATCCAGATGCGCTGGGGGTTGCGTTCCACCAGTGCTGCCACGCACAGTAGTGGTGCACCAAGTGCGGCTGTCGTGTACGTAATCTCTCGTGGCAACCGCTTCGTTTTCAGATCGATCCAGGTCAGCGCCACCAGACCGGCCACCAACACACAATATGCCGGAAGACGCCACGACCACCCGAAGTGCCAGGCCATGAGTCCGAAAAGAGACGATGTTGACACCTCAAGAACAAGCGGCTCGATGCCGATACCCGTATGGCACTGTCGGCACTTGCCGCGCAGCGCCAACCAGCTGAAGACTGGAACCAGATCGAGGGGGCCCAGGCGCAGGCCG
The DNA here is from genome assembly GCA_903919215.1 of uncultured Acidimicrobiaceae bacterium. Taxonomy (GTDB): domain Bacteria; phylum Actinomycetota; class Acidimicrobiia; order Acidimicrobiales; family Ilumatobacteraceae; genus UBA668. The sequence goes on along the minus strand of CAIXHI010000306.1, from coordinate 11,241 downwards.
CAGTTCCCGCACGCCGAACCCGGTTGGACGATCGATGCGCCTCGCGGCACGCGATCGACCACGACGGTGAGGAATGAACCAATGAGAAGGCCATACATGGCCGAGAAGAAGATCGTCATACGCAGGACCCGCTGAGAGAGCGGTGACACCGGAGGCTAGCCGCAATGTTCAATCCCGATCCGATGTTGGTCACGCTGCTGCAGGCGACCGTGGCCGCCGGGGCCAGCGACTTGCACCTCACAGTGGGTCGGCCGGCCACCGCCCGCCGCGACGGTGTGCTCGTGCCGTTCGAAGGTGTTCCCCTCCTGCAGCCTGCCGACACCGAACGAATGGTGCGGTCGCTGCTCACCGAAGCACAGCAGCACGAACTCGACGGGAACCTGCAGGTCGACTTCTCCTTCGGTCTCGAGTCCATCGGCCGGTTCCGCGCGAACGCCTACATGCAGCGCGCCAGCTACACGCTCGCGCTGCGCGTCATCCCGTTCCGTGTGCGCTCGCTCGACGAACTGGGCGCTCCCCCTGCGGCGCTCGACCTACTGAACCGGCCGTATGGTCTGGTGCTCGTCACCGGCCCCACCGGCTCGGGTAAGAGCACCACGCTGGCGGCGATGATCGACCGCATCAACCAGACCCGGCCGGTGCACATCCTCACCATCGAAGACCCCATCGAGTACCTGCACCAGCACAAGGTGGCGATGGTCAACCAGCGCGAGGTCGGCACCGACGTCAGCAGCTTCACCGAAGGTCTGCGCAGCGCCCTTCGTGAAGACCCCGATGTCATCCTCCTCGGCGAAATGCGCGACCTCGACTCGATCTCGATCACGCTCACCTTGGCCGAGACTGGTCACCTCGTGTTTGGCACGTTGCACACCAACGACGCCCCCCAGGCGCTCGACCGCATCATCGACGTGTTCCCCGCCGATCGCCGCGATCAAATCCAGATCCAGCTTGCGGGCACCCTGCAGGGTGTCATCAGCCAACGTCTGCTGCCCGCCATCGGCGGCGGCCGCGTGGGTGCCTATGAAGTGCTGCTGGCCAACGATGCCGTACGCAACTTGGTGCGAGAAGGCAAGAGCCGCCAGATCCGCAACGCCATGCTGTCGGCACAGCAGGAAGGTATGCAGACAATGGAAATGGACCTCGCCCGACTGGTGTCCAGTGGCATGGTCAGCTTCGAGACTGCCGCCGAGATCAGCCAGTACCCCAAAGAGATTCTCGCCCAGGCCGCCACGCTGCGGTCGCAGATGCAGGCACAGGCCACCGTCGACTCCGGCCAGGCCGCCACGACGGGCTCAGGCACCGTCGCCGGTCGCTGAGGAGCGGGAACGGGAGCAGCACCATGGTCGCTTCGAGACTTCCCTACAAGATCCTCGGCGGCATCGTCCCCTGCCCAGGCGGTTGGCTGATCGTGCCAGCGCGCCTCGCGGGAGTCACGGTGGTTGCCGACGAGCCGGAGGTCGTCAAGACGCTGATCGACGTGTTGGAGTTCAAACCGAAGTTCGATGCGGCCGCGATCTACGCCACGATCGGTTTCGAGGACCAACCCAACGGGCCGTACCGCGCCTGCGACCTCGAGGCACGTGAGCTCATCGGGTGGCCCCGGATGGTGGCCATCAAGCCGGTGCCGTCACGGGCTGCCCTCAACGCCGCCACACGCGCCGAGGCGCTCGAACTCGAACCGTGGCTCACCCGTGACGACTTCCGCCGGTTCAAAGTGCTGCGCGAATGCGAGCGCGAGTTGCAGCCGTTCCACCAGCGCAACTTCTTCGCGGCACACCCCGACCTGACGTTCACGCAGCTGAACGACGACCGGCCGGTCACGTCGTCGCCGTACCAGCAGGACGGTGTGCTCGAACGTATGGCGCTGATCCGTAACAAGATCCCTGGGCTGGAAGAGATCATCACCCGCACGCCGCCCCCCGGGGCGGGTCAGGTGCACATGCTGCAGGCGACCGCGCTGGTGTGGACCGCACGTCGGGCCGCGGGTCGAGCGATGAACCGCCTCCCCCAGGATCCCGGTTGGGACTCGTCGGGTATGCGCATGGAACTCGTGCGCTGAACCCAGCCAGGTTGCTAGATGCTGGTGACCCAGGAGTTGATCGCGTATTCGCCGTAGTCGTTGATCTGCACTATTGCGGTGGAAGTGACCTTTGGGTCGCCGCTCGCCGTGGTGGTGGCCACCAACTTGAACGTCTTCTGCACGATCCGGTTGACCAGTCCCCACTGCAGCGTTCCCGGCGTGGCGCCGGCCACTGTGATCTTGGCGGCGAGCACACCGCCGAGCAACTGCACCTTGGCCCCAGCAGCAGACGCCGCGCCGACGTTGAGGTCGATCCGCCCCTGCGGCACTGCCACGTACCCCGGGATGTAGAGCGTGGTGGTACCACTGCCCGTGATCTGCACGTCAATGATCGGTGTGACTTCGGCAGCTGGCGCAGGTTGGGGCACCAGCGTGGACGCGAGATAGCCCGTAGACGCTGCGTCGGGCGGTGCGGCTGCGTCGGCGGGCTTCGCCTGCGTGTGCGACTTCGGCACGTTGAGATAGCCGGGGATCAGCAGCTCGCTGCTCGACGTGGAACTGACCGCCACGCCGTTGACCGACTCGATCGACACCCCCGCACTGACAGAGTTACCGACATCGGTGGCGTCGACCAGACGGGCGTTGAACAGGACGGACGGCCCAGCGGCCGTACCGCTATCGGTGACCACCATCCGCCCGGCACCACCGAACACGAACGTGGCGCCGATACCCGAGATGCTGACCGTTGTCGGCGCATTGAGTGCGTAGTACGCGGCCTCAGCATTCGTGGTGCACCCTTCGTACGCACCCTCACCGACGACAACGTTGGCGCCGGCGCCAAACGTCACGGTGTTCTCGAAGCTGTAGACACCGGAGGTGAAGTAGGTGGGCACCGCATCAGCGATGGTGACGGGGTCGAGGTAGGTGCCGGGGAAGAACACTCGGCACGACCCTGCCCAGGTCGGCATCATGTAGCCGCTGGAAGCCGGATGGTTCAGCGCGTGCGACGGCAGGTTCGGCATCCAGATCTTGCCGCCAGTGGTGAGGGTCGTGATGTCGTCCCACCACAGTTCGGGGTCGGCGTTTCCACTGTTGGCGTACGCGCCACCCACGGCACCGACCGGCTCGACCGAACCGGCGGCCGTGACGGCCATCGCGACGCGCAGGTCGGACGACTGCAACTCGTTGGCCTCGGCAGTGGTGGTGCACTTCACCGACACCGGGGTACCGATGTCGGGAACCGCCAGATCCACCGACACGTGCAGACCACTGGCCGAGCACACCTTGAACAGTCGGCCTGGGTCGGCCAGCACCACTCGCAGCGCACCGGTCGCGGCGGCGGCACGGACGGCCTTCTTGTGCTCCTGGGTGGTGGCCTTCATCACACCCTGTGAGTAGGTGAGCAGCGGCAAAATCAGCATCGACCCGACGGCGACGAACATCAGCGCGAACATCAGCGCCATTCCTTCATCACGTGGCCGCTCTGGTCGCTGCCTCATTTCAGCGTCACCGAGTTGATGCACGAGATGGCCTGGTTGGGGCTGACCGTGAGGGTGATACTGGTCCACGGCCCACCAACGATGGGCGTCGCCGTGAACGGATACGCCACACCTCCCGCCTTGCAGCTCCAGCCCACCGGGCTGTACAGGTTCTGGTCGGAGTTGATCACCGGCGACAGCGTGACACTGATGCTGCCGCCACCGGCGAGATCGAAGTCGAACGTGCCGCTGCGGAACTGGGCACTGGTGGTGGCCGTGGTCTTGTCGACGGAACTCTGGTAGGTGAACGGGTCGGCGGCCGTGGCCGCGCCGATCTTGGTCTGCAACGTCACTGTGCCGCCACATTCGGCCAGCGCCATGCTGGTCATGGCCCCCGCGAACTGATCCCACGTCGGCAACTCGTAGTACGTCGCCTCCTGCGAGTTGGTGTAGGTAGCACCACTCTTCTGAGCTGGCACCACGCCGCCGGGGGCCACGATCTGCTTGAGAATGTCGGTGTTCTTGCGAGTCCCGGTGGAGTAGCCCTCGTGGAAGGTATAGGGCTCGGTGTAATCCTTCGTCGCATCCCAGCCGTCAGCGTTGCCCCACACGGTGTTGCCACCGGTGTAGGCCAACTCGGTGGAGTTCTCCCAGGCCGAGTACGGGGTGGAGTAGACCTTCGACACGCGCCAGCCGTCGGCGGAATCCGCTGTCGAGTTGTTCGAGTTGTAGGTACCTTGCGAGACCGAACCCCAGTAGGTGAACGGTGCCGAATAGCTCACGACGGCGTCCCAGCCATCGGTGTTGTCGGTCGTGGTGTTGCCGGCCAGGTACGCCGCATCAGTCGTAGCCGCCCAGTCGGTGTAGGGCGCCGAGTACGTGACCGTGGCGCGGAACCCGTCGAGAGAATCGGTGTTACCCGGCAGGTTGTTGGCGGTGTAATAGGCCTGGGTGGTGGTCACCCAAGTCTTCAGCGTGCCGCTGACGATCACCTGGAAACCGTCGCTCGCTCCGGCCACCGCATTGTTGGTGTCGTAGAACGCCTTGGTCGTGGAGGTCCATGAGCTCGGCGAACCGACCACGATGCGGTACCCGTCGGTGGAATCCGGCGTGAGGTTGGTGAGATCGAACACCGCTTTGGTGGTGTTGGTCCACGTCGGCCCCAGCGAGCCGGTGGCGCTCACCCGGAAACCGTCAGCGTCGCCGACGGCGGTGTTGCTCTTGTCGTAGAGGACCTTCGCGCTCGCCTCGCTCGCGTTCAGCGTCGTCCAGTTCCCGAGTGTCTTGCTGGTGTCGATGCGCACGCGGTAATTGTCGGTCGTGGTGTTGTTGGCGTTACCGGCCTCGTAGACAGCCTTGGTGACGCCCGTCCAGTTGCCGCTGAGCTTCTGCTCGTAGATCAGGCCGGTTCCGGCGTACTCGTAGCTGAGGCCAGTGGTGGAGTACTGGTAGGTGAGCCCCGACTGTGCGTACTGATAGGTGACACCACTGCTCGCGTATTCGTACAGGGTGTGCGAACCACGTTGCGGGTTGGTGACGTGGTACCCCTGCTCCCACGTCTCGTGGTAACCATGCAGGAAGTTGGTGAGGTGGTAGCCGGCGCCCTGCTCCGTCCACGTGGAGGATCCGCCGATGTCGGTGCCGACGAACACACCGATGAACTTCTCGAGGTCGGCCTCGTAGACGCGGGCGATGCGGTTGGCCCGGTTCCACGACAGCTGGTTGTACGAGCCGCTGCTGCCAGCGAGCGGCAGACCGCTGTCGGCAGTGTCAGCAACCGCCGGCGAGGTGGTCTTGGCCGTACTGTCGTTCAGTCGGTTGTAGGTGGGCATGCCGTCGGTGAAGAAGATCAGCGTGTCGGGCAACACCTGCTGCACGGTGCCGTCGGCATTGCGGAACATGCGGAAGAACGCGTCTTCCCAGTTCGTGTACCCACTCGAGTTCAGACCGTTCACCAACGCCTTGAGCGCCGCGACGTCGGAGTCGACGAGCATGTCGTAGTACTTACCCCAGCCGGTGCCCGCACCGAGCGTGGTGGCCACGGATGAGAACGGCACGACCTGCAGTTTGATCGGAGTACCGGCAAAGGCGTCGATGAACGCTGCCGCACCGGAGCGCACGTACGACATGTTGCTGCCGATCGAGCCCGAGGTGTCGACCAATAGGCCGAAGTTGCCACCACAGCGCGACCTGGTGGCCGCGAACGTGGGTGCCGCCGACAGGTTCGTCGTGCTGAGATTCGGGTCGCGGCGAGTGCCACCTGCGGTGAGCGTGATCTGGTCCTGGCCGCCACCGGTGCCGGCCAGGTCGCCACCACCGTTGATGGTGACGGTGACTCGACGACCCTCGCGGTAGTAATACGTCGGATCGAGGGTGCTGCCGTTACCGGACAGACCAAGGTCGGTGCCATCGCCAGGCTTCACCGGGTCGACCGCAAGTGTCACGAGCATCACCCAACTCGGCTTGGTGACACCCGGGATGTACTCGATACCCGGAGGCGGAGCCATCACGTTGTGCAGCACGGTGACCTGACTGCACGTGGGTGCCGCGCCGTCCACCGACATGCACTCCACACGGTGGATCTCGTAGTCGGTCGGGCTGATCTCGATGTAGCGGTACGACACCTTGGTGATGGTCGGCAACGTGCTGGTGGCGCCGGCCACCGTGCCCGTCCAGGTGAGCATCAACGTGTTGCTGCCGCTGACGTCGACGTTCGGCGGGCAGACAGCGCCGCACGGCGTAGCGGACGCCGAATCGTCGACGAGTTCGGCCGACGCGAGGTCGGTGGGCATCCAGACGCCCACGGCCTGCTCGGAGCGAGCGTTGTTCAATCGACCGGTGGTGTTGTCACCTTGGCGGACCACCACTCGCGTGGCAGCCGCCATCACGGCCACGAGCAGACCCGACACCACGACCGCCACCAAGATTTCCGGCAGGGTCAGGCCACGGTCGCGCTGGCTGCGAATGGAATCTGCGCTGGTCTGCTGCAGAGTACGTCGGGTTCTAGACATCGCTCTTCACCACCACGATCGATCGTGTCACCTTGTCGTCAGGGCTCTTGACGCTGAGGGTGACCTTCTGGACGAGACCTTCGGGGCGCTGAGTGCCTGGGCACGCCCCCACTTCCCAGTGACCGGCCGTGACCGGCGACCCCGAGGCATTGGCAGCCCGTTCATCCGGCACGAAGTACTCGTACTCGACCGCCACCCGATCAGCTGTCCAGCCCTGCGCCAGCGCTGCCGCCTCGGCGTACACGTCGTAGTCGCAGCCTTCACCCGCACGGTTGACCCGGTCGGCGGCATTGGCCAACACGGTCTCGGTCTTGGAAACGGTGCTGGTGCGACCCGAGACCTTGATCGAGACGATTCCGGCGATCATCAACGGAACGACGGCCATCGAGATCAGCACAATGGCGACCAGCACCTCGACCAGCCCGAACCCGGTGTCGCGGCGCGGCATGGCGGGCACCACATCGTTCGCACCCGAATCCCGCTGCACCGTCATCATCGACTCCCGTCACTCCCTGTCATTGCTGTATCGGTCGGCCGGAGGGCCGGCTGAACCGAAGATTCCGTGTGCTGACCCACCATCCGTCACGGTACGCGAACAGGGCCGGGGCATGTGCCCCGGCCCTGTTCAATTCAGTACTGCAGTTGCAGGTCAGGAACCCGTGGTGGACAGGGCGCAGCTACCTGCGCTCAGCACCGGGGCGCCAGCGCCGAACGTGATGTTGAAGTGCTTGGAGCCGCCGGTGCCCTGGACGAACGGGTTCTGCTTCAGGTAGGCAGAGTCGCCGACGAGATTCGCTACCGTGGACGCGTCGGCCTGGTGGTCGGCGTAGTAGGCCTCGATGGCCGTCTCGATGGTGCGCTGCTCAGCGGCGCAACTGTTGTCCTTGGCCTTGCTGGTGATGCCACGCACTGCGAACACCGTGACCGTGGCCAGGATGCCGAGGATGACGATGACGATGAGGAGTTCGACGAGGGTGAAGCCCTTATCGCTCCGGGTCTCTTGCTGGTTCATAACAAATCCTCCGTGAGATTGTGTCCCGTTGATAACGCCGACCGTTTGGAGCAGTGCGGACGCAAATGAGTTGTCGGTCACATCTCATCTGAACTGAAGAAAATGTTTTCTTCCCGACGCTCCGTAGCGCGATCTGGGCGCAAGACTCATCCTACGACCCCTGCTCTGTCGATGCCGGGGCTTTGTATGCGAATTGTCAAGTCAGCTTGGCGCAGGGAGAGGAGTCGGCATGCGTCGCAGCGAGAAGAACTGGCTGGAGTTCGAGCAGACGACCACACCGTTCCTGCCACCGGGTTCACACGACGCGGTCGCCTCGGTCACCGCCGAGCTGCGCGACCGCATGGCCAAGGTCGAGCAGCAGGTGCTGTCCCAATACACCGCCACCGCCGCCTACGCAACGCTCGGTCAGCAGGCCGTCGAGCTGGCCCGCGCTGAGGCCCGCGCCGATCTCGATCGGTCGCAAGCCACCATCATCGGTCTGCTCGATCGGCTGCGCGCGGATCTCCAGCAACGCTTCGATGCACTCGAGGTCGCCCGTGGCTTCACGTCCACCGGGGCTCCCACGGCGACCACGCCCGCCGGCGACCTCGACGGTCGACTCTCCGCATTGGAGGAACAGCTTGCGTCGCTGGCAGGTCTGCTGGAGGCCACCGTGCACGAGAACGCGCACCTGCGCCAGCAGGTCGACGAACTGCAGCAGCGGGCCATGCGCAGCGAAGGCTGGTTGGTCAGCGGCGACCCCTCCGATCTGACGCTGAGCTGACCGCGCCGATGTCCACTCTTGGGGCTGTGTGGTTGAAAGCCACCGCCGAACGTTCGCTCGCCCGGCGGCACCCGTGGGTGTTCAGCGGTGCCGTCACGCGCGTGGAGGGCGACCCGCAGCCAGGCGACACCGTGCTGGTGAAAGGAGCCGATGGCAACGGGCTGGGGTTGGCTGCCTACAGCCCTGCCTCACGGATCCGCGCTCGCATGTGGACCTTCGATCCTGCCGAGGTCGTAGATGCGGCGTTCGTGACTGCGCGGGTGGCTGCGGCTGCCGAGCGCCGGTCGGGCTTGTTGTCGTCCGGCCACACCGACTCTGCACGGCTGGTGTTCAGCGAGGCCGATGGTGTGCCCGGCCTCGTCGCCGACCGCTACGGCGACACGATCGTCTGCCAACTCACCACGGTGGGCGCCGACGCGTGGCGCGAGGTGCTGGCTGATGCGCTGTTCGCGCTACCAGGTGTGGAGTGTGTCTACGAGCGCAGCGACGCCGATGTGCGCGAACGTGAGGGTCTGCAGGCCCGGGTCGGGCTGATGCGCGGTCGCGCGCCGTCACCCGATCTGGTCGCCAACGAGGGCGGGTTCCGCTTCGCCGTGGAGGTTGAGGGCGGACACAAGACCGGCTTCTACCTCGACCAGCGCGATGCTCGCGAGGCCGTGGCCCAGTGGGCACCGGGGCGCTCGGTGTTGAACGTGTTCTCGTACACGGGGGCGTTCAGCGTCATCGCCGCGAAGTCCGGCGCCTCCTCCGTCACGTCGATCGACTCGTCCGGGCCGGCATTGGCCGTCGCTGCTCGCAACGGCGAGCTGAACGGTGTCGACGTCGGCGAACTGATCGAAGGCGACGCCTTCACCACACTGCGCGGGTTGCGCGACCGAGCCAAGCAGTACGACCTGATCCTGCTCGACCCGCCGAAGCTGGCCAACAGCGAGCAGCAGCTCGACAAGGCGTCGCGCGCCTACAAAGACCTCAACCTGCTGGCCGCCAAGCTGCTCGCCCCGGGCGGGGTGCTGCTGACCTGGAGTTGCAGCGGAGCGATGAGCATGGACCTGTTCCAGAAGGTGGTCGCGGGCGCCGCGCTCGATGCCGGCCGCAACGGAGCCGGGCGCGAGCTGCGCATCATCGGCCGCCTGCACCAGCCGAGCGACCACCCGGTGCCCCTGTCGTTCCCCGAAGCCGAGTACCTCAAAGGCCTGATCCTCCAAGCCCCCTAGGTGCGAGTGCCAGCGCCCCAGCCCGAGTGCCAGCCCCCCGGCCCGAGTGCCACGTGTGCACCCGAGTGGCTGGTGGCACCCAGGGCGCGACGTGCCACTCGAAAGGGACGGGCGGAAGCGGATCAGTGGCCGGAGCCGGGGTTCTCCTGCACGAGCTCGATGAGCGTGCCGAAGCTGGACTTCGGGTGGAAGAACGCGACGGTGGTGCCACGGCTGCCCGGGCGCGGGGCCGGGTCGATGGGGACGGCGCCAGCCGCGACCATTGCGTCATAGGCCTCCTGGCAGTTGGCCACGCGGTAGCCGACGTGATGCAGACCCTCGCCGCGCTTCTCAATGCTCTTGGCGATCGCACTGTCGGGGCGGGTGGCGCGAGTGAGCTGGATGTAGCTGTCGGCCACCTTCACCAGCGCCTCCTCCACACCGTCCTTCTCCACGATCTCGCGGTGGTGCACCTCGGCGCCGAAGGCCTCCTTGTAATAGGCCACGGCGGCCTCAAGGTCCTTCACGGCGATGGCGATGTGGTCGATCTCGGTCAGCAGCATTCGAATAGTGAAACAGATTTCGGCCCGGTGGCGTCAAGGTGGGTATGCAAGCGAGCACACTGGGGCTGCAGGTGACATCGATGAGCACGAGCGGGTTCGACGAGTTCTACCGAGCGCACCACCGTGATGCGGTGCGCTGGGCGATCGCACTGGTGGGTTCGCGCGAGGTCGCCGAGGAGTTGGCGCAGGACTCGTTGGAGGCGCTGCGGCCCCGGCTGGACGAACTCGACAACCCGGCCGGCTACCTGCGCCGCACGGTGGTGAACCGCTGCGCGTCGTGGCACCGATGGCACACACGCGAACGACGGCGGATCACACGTGCGACCGCCGGGCAGCCGAGGTCGTACTCGCAACCGACGAACGAGATGCTCGACGCACTGGGTGCGCTGCCGTACAAGCAGCGCGCCGCGGTGACGTTGCGCTACTGGGCCGACTGGACCGACGAGCAGATCGCTGAAGCGCTCAAGTGCGCGCCAGCGACCGTCCGTGTCCTGCTGCACCGAGGAATCGGCGCGCTGAAGAAGGAGATCGAGGAATGACGCACGACCCGAAGATCGTCGCCCACCTGCGCAACGCGCTGGACGAGGTTGCCGCCAAGCCTGCAGTGCGTACCATGCGCACAGCGCCGGCCCGACGCCCGCTTGATGCCCGCCGCTGGGTGGCCATCGCCGCCTCGCTGGTGATCATCGCCGGTGCGGCCGTCGGCATCGCCATGTACCGCGGCAGCTCCACCAAGGTCGCCACCGACCCGACGACCACAACATCGACCGTGCCTGCCATCGGCGATCTCACGATGCCCTACTTCCTCGCCGCCGCCGACCTCGCGCCGGGCCAGGTGACGAGTACCCCCGGCACCGGCGGTGGTCCCGTCGTGATCGCCTGGGCCCGCAATGGCGATATGGCTGACGGATTATTGATCGTGCAAGCTGTCGACTCGGGTGCCACCGTTGCCACGGCAGCCGCCTCCGCCGAGCGAGTGATCGACGGCACGACGTTGCGGTTTAACTCGCATGGTCTCACCGCATCCGAACGCGAGGCGCTCGTCGCTCAGGTGATCCCTGGGTCGGGCCTGCCGTGGATCCTGCCGGTGGACGGCTGGACGATGGTGGCGATGGCAACCCCGGCCGACGGTCCGACGCAGTGGCAATCATTCGGTGACGCCGTGACGATTGCGAGCGGCCCGATGAACGTCACCCTTCTC
>CAIXHI010000305.1 GCA_903919215.1 uncultured Acidimicrobiaceae bacterium | reverse complement strand
GCGATCGGCGCGCATCAGTTCCTTGCCGGGAATCGCGTACACCTTCGCCGACGCCGCCTCGTTGGTGCACGCCACGAAACGGTGCACCTGAGTGCCCGAACCGACGAGCAGCCCACATGCTTCCAAGGGGTACGCGTCGTACGCACACGCGATCATCTCGGCGTAGGCACCGCCGGGGAAGGTGAGCTCTGCATTCCCAGTCATCGGTCGGGAAGGGTACCGGTACCCTGTGCCCCCATGGCGCCGCTCCGCGACCGCACCAACAAAGCGGGCAACAAACTCATCGCGAGCAACCGCCGCGCGCACCGCGACTACGACATCATCGACTCCTTCGAGACGGGCATCGTGCTCAGCGGAAGCGAGGTCAAGTCGCTCCGCGAGGGGCACGCCCAGATTGCAGAAGCGTTCGCCCGCATTCTCAACGGTCAGGTGTGGCTCGATGGTGTCCACATCCCGCCGTACCAGTTCGCTCACGGCATCGGCGCCCACGACCCTGATCGTGCGCGCAAGCTGCTCATGCATCGCCGCGAGATCGACAAACTTGCCCACCAGATCGCGGTCGATCACCTCGCGCTGATCCCCCTCTCGCTGTATTTCAAGGAAGGGCGCGTCAAGGTGGAGTTGGGTATCGGCCGCGGCCGCAAGAAGTCCGACAAGCGCAATGCGCTCGCCGAACGAGATGTGAAGATGGAGATGGCCAAGGCGCTCGGCCGCCAGGCCAAGGGACGCGACTGATGAGCAAGGTGGCCCTCGTGCGCCGGCCCAGCCCGCACATGGCCGATGGCCTGGTCACCCACATCGATCGCAGCCCCGTCGACGCTGAACTCGCGCTGCAACAGTGGCACGCGTACGTGGCGGCGTTACAGCAGTGCGGATGGCACATCATCGAGGTTCCTGCCGCACCAGATTGTCCCGACTCAGCGTTCGTCGAGGACACGATGGTGGTGTTCCGCGACCTCGCCGTGCTGGCCCGCCCCGGTGCCGGCGAACGTACACCTGAGGTACACGACGCGGCTGCGGCAGTGGTCGCGCTCGGCTACCGCACCGTGCAGATCGAAGCTCCCGGCACGCTCGACGGCGGGGATGTCTTGAAGGTCGGCGACACCATCTACGTAGGCCACGGCGGGCGCACGAACCTCGAAGGTATCGCCCAGTTGCGCGCTGCACTCGAACCATTGGGGGCCCTGGTCATCACGGTGCCGGTGAGCGCTGCACCGCACCTGAAGTCGACGGTCACGGCACTCCCCGACGGCACCGTGATCGGCTACGAACCCGTGGTCGACGACACCCACCTGTTTCCCCGTTTCCTTGGGGTACGTGAACCATCCGGCGCACACGTCGTGCTGCTGGGCGACGACCACGTGCTGATGTCGTCCGACTGCCCGCGCACCGAAGTGTTGTTGCGGTCAGCCGGATTGATTCCCGTCGTCGTCGACATCTCCGAGTTCATCAAGTTGGAGGGCTGCGTGACGTGCCTCAGCGTGCGGTTGCGCGAAGCTCCAGGGTCATGACCACCACAGCCTCGGGACGCCGCAGGGTGCTGGGCACGATCACCGAACCGGCCCGCCACATCGACGTCATCCACGACACCGACGTACTCGTCGTCGGCTCTGGCCCGGCGGGCCTCGCAGCAGCGCTCGCGGCAGCGCGGGCCGGTGTGCAGGTCACGCTCGTCGAACGCTTCGGGTGCTACGGCGGCAACATCACCACCGTCGGCGTGGAAGGTCTGGCGTGGTACCGCCACGAGCAGACAATCGAGGCCAACGGCATCGGCCGCGAGTACGAGACCCGTGCGCACGCGATGGGTGCGGCAGTGCCCGAGAGCCAGTCGCAGTCGTACGAGCTGGATGCCGAAGGTTTCAAGGTGGTGGCCGATGTGCTCGTCGCCGAGGCTGGTATCGAGGGCATGCTGCACCGCTCGTTCGTCGCGCCGATCCTGGACGGCGACGACGTCGTCGGCATCATCACCGAGTCGAAGGCGGGCCGCGAAGCCATCCGCGCCCGACGAGTGATCGACTGCACCGGCGACGCCGATGTGGCCCACCGCGCGGGTGCGCCGACCCACCTGACGCCGCGCGAGCAGACGATGGCCGCCTCAGTGATGTTCCATCTGGCGGGAGTGGACAAGCGCCGGTTCATGGACGGTGTCGCCGCCGACCCGCAGACCTACAAGGACTGGGCCAGTGGCGGTTGGGACATCGAGACCGCCGGCAAAGAGGACGACATGTTCTCACCGTTCCTGTTGAAGCCGTTCCGCTCGGCGATCGACGCTGGAATCATCCCGGCGCACCTCACCACCATCGCCGGCACCTGGGGCGCGATCCACGACTCGGGTGAGTTGACCTACATGAACCTGGTGCACCTCGACGGCATCGATGGCACCGACCCCGACGACCTCACTCGTGGCGAGATCGAAGGACGACGCCAGGCAATGCACGCGATCGAAGCGCTGCGCCGCTACACCCCCGGGTGCGAGCAGGCACGCCTGCGCAACTTCGGGATGACCCTCGGCATCCGTGATTCACGCAAGATCGAGGCGGTCTACGACATGACCGAACACGATGTTCGCGAGCAGGCGCG
>CAIXHI010000304.1 GCA_903919215.1 uncultured Acidimicrobiaceae bacterium | reverse complement strand
CCACGTCGCCGGCAAACCCTCCGAAGGCGACGACCGCACCACCGAACAACGCTTGGCCGACGGGCTCGTCATGTTGTGCGACGCCTACGCGAAAGGGCAGGTGGTCGGTGGACGCGAGAAGCCCACGATCCTGATCACCATCAACGCCGACTCCTTCGCCGGCCGCAGCGACGAACCCGGTATCACCGCACACGGAGAACGCGTCCCCGCACACGTCGTGAGACACATGGCCGAACACGCCAACCTGCAACGCGTCCTGCTCGCCGGATCACACGTACTGAACCTCGGGCGTGAAGTGCGTTACGCCACCGACGCCCAATACAAAGCGCTACTCGCCCGCGACGGAGGCTGCCGCTGGACCGGCTGCCACATCCCCGCACCATGGTGCGACGCCGACCACCTCATCCCCTGGGAGAACGGCGGCGCCACCAACCTCGACAACCTGGTGCTCTGGTGCCGACACCACCACACCGAGAAACACCGCCCCGGCGTCACCATCCACGGCGACGTCCACCACCTACGACTGCAACTGATCGACGGCACCATCATCGACTGCCGACCACGAATCCAGGCGGCGGCCTGACGCCCGGCGAGATCAGACCTGACCGGGCGACGGCGCGGCCCGACGGCGCTACGGCGCGGGTCAGGCCAGCAGTTTGTCCTTGAAGAACTGCAGCACGCGCTGCACGCTGGGTTCGTCGCGGTGTTCAGTGAGCACCGAATGGTCGCTCTTCTTCGAACTCGGTAGCTCCACGGCGATGAACGAATCACCCAGCAGTTCCCGCAACGAATCGAAGCGGGTGCCCACCAACTTGTCGCCGGTGAAACGCAGACCCAACACCTGGCAGCCCTCGGCAGCGCGGCGCGCCACCACCATGGCATCATCGGGTGAGAGGTTGAGGTTGGCCCCACGGGCCTTCTTCCCGGCGGCGAACGGCAGCGAGGGTTGGCTCAGCACCGGGGCGACCATGATGTCGTCCACCATCATCCCCAGCGCGAAGCCGCCGCTGAAGCACATCCCCACGGCGCCCACACCTGGGCCGCCGACTTCGGTGTGCAGGTTGCGCGCCAACGCCCGCAACCAACCGATGATCGGCGAGGTCTCATCGAGCGCCCACGTGGTGAACTCGCGAGCGATGCACACCTTGGTCATCGAGCCCACGATGTAGGGAGTGCTCACGTCCTTGCCAGGGGTGCCCACCAACACGGGCATCAGCACCGTGAAACCGGCAGCCACCACCTCGTTGGCGAACGCAGTGACCTTCGGGGTGATACCCGGAATCTCGTGCACCACAATCACACCCGGCCCGCTGCCGCGGCGGTACACCTCGCGGGTGTACCCGGCCGCCGTGAACTCCGAGAGATCCCAACCGTCCAACACGCTCATCCCGCGCTCCCCCATTTCACTTCGCCGCAGTGGTCACAACCGCTGCAGCGCGGCCAGTGCCTGTGCCGACAGTACCTCGGCCCCCACCTTGAACGAGTCGACATTCACATCGCCCTGGGCGCCCATCGCACCGTTCATGTAGCGGGCGTACACACCCTCGCTGATCACCGCGAGCCGGAACGCCCCGAAGGCGACGTAGTAATCGATCGCCGACACATCGCGACCGGTGCGGGCGGCGTAGCGAGCGACCACGTCGTCGTACGACAGGAAACCGCCGGCGCCGGTGGGGTCGTTGTCGCGTGCAGTGCCCACCTCTGGGCGATACCAGTACACGCCGAGGTACCCCAGATCGGCCAACGGGTCGCCGAGCGTGCACAGTTCCCAGTCGAGCACGGCGTTCACGCGACCGGTCTGCAGATCGGTGAGGACGTTGCCGAAGCGGTAGTCGCCGTGCGCGATCGAGACACCCTGCTGGGCGGGCATGTGCCGACGCAGCAAGTTGGCCACCTCGTCGATTGCCGGCAACTCGCGGGTCTTGCTGTTGTCCCACTGCGAACTCCAACGCTTCACCTGACGCTCGACGTAGCCCTCGCGCTTGGCCAGATCGCCAAGGCCGACGGCATCTACGTCCACCGCGTGCAGATCGGCCAACACATCCACCAGATGTTCGCTGGCAGCGGGTCGCAGCAATGGGCTCAGCAGTTCGGCCCGAGCCGGGCTGTCCAGCACTGCGCCGTCGACGAAGCCCATCACGTAGAACGGGGCGCCGTTGACGGCGTCGTCGGTGCACAGCCCCAGACACGGCGGTACCGGTACGCCCGTGCTGCCGACTGCAGAGATGATGCGGTGCTCACGGGCCATGTCGTGGGCCGTCGCCAACACGTGGCCCAGCGGCGGACGACGCAGCACGTAACGGGTGCCCTCGGCACCGGTGACGCAGAACGTCAGGTTCGACCGGCCGCCAGCGATCACATCGAAGGTGAACGGCGCAACTGCTCCCGGGATGTTCTCGACCAGCCAGCGAGTGACTGGCTCGACATCAATACCTTGCGTGATTCCGGGAACGAGGGGTTGCACGAGCGGCAACCGTAGTGCCCTCCGCGAGCATCAGCCCGGTCGACCGACGCCGACCACTTTGTTCCAGCGCACCATGGTGATGCTGACCGACGATCCGGCCTGAGGTGCATGCACCATCTGTCCGCTCCCGAGATAGAGACCAACGTGGCCGATCGGCGTGTAATAGAAGATCAGGTCGCCCGGTTGCGCGTCCGAGGCGGGCACATGCGGCAGCGCCGCGAACTGGGAACGGCTGACCCGAGGGAGCGACACCCCGGCCTGTCCCCACGCCCACGCCGTGAGACCCGAACAGTCGAACGAGACACCCGGTTCGGCGGTAGCAAAGCGGTATGGCACGCCGAGTTGGCTGAGGGCGGCGCGGATCGCCAGCCCCGCCCGGCCCGACGGCGCCGGATAGTTGACGGCGACCGAGGGTGAGGTGGTCGAGCCCGACCCGGAGCCGCGAGGCGGCGTGGCCGCGGCCCTGGCCGCCTTGGCTGCCTTCGCCCGCTTTGCCGCCGCGGTTGCCGCGCGGAGCTCCTGCGCGGCCTTGAACTTGGCCTCACCAAGATCGCGCTTGGCCTGCGCGTACTTGGCCGTGTACTCCGTCTCCAGCGCGGTGTACTTGGCCTGCTTGTCCTCGAGCGTCTTGATCAGCCCGACAGCTTCGGTCTTCATCCGCTGCATCGATGACTGTTCGCGAGCGACAGCGTCGGCCAAGGCTTGCAACCCGTCGGCACTTGTTTGACCGGCATCGATGGCCACCATGCCCAACGCGGCCTTCTG
>CAIXHI010000303.1 GCA_903919215.1 uncultured Acidimicrobiaceae bacterium | reverse complement strand
TGCTCACGCCGATTGGGTCTACGTGTTGTGCCGCACGAACCGTGAGGTCTCCAAGCACAAGGGCATCTCGATGGTGTTGGTGCCGGTGGATCAGCCGGGTGTCGAAGTGCGCACGATCCGCAACATGGCCGGCGGCCGCGAGTTCGCCGAGGTGTTCTTCACCGACGCGCGTACGTCGGCCGACTACGTCGTCGGCGCTGTGGATGGCGGCTGGAGCGTCGTGATGGGCACGCTGGGCAACGAGCGGGCCGGCGCAACGGTGCTTCCCTTCCAGGCGGCATTCGAGCGCGAGATGCACCAACTGATCAAGATCGCGACCGAGCGCGGGCTCACCCGCGATCCGATCGTGCGTCAGAAACTGGCCAAGGCGTGGGGCGGGCTGCGGATCATGCAGCTCAGCAACGACCGCATGTTGCAGACGGTGCTGCAGGGTGGCCACCCGGGCCCCGAGTCGTCGATCGGAAAGCTGTACTGGGCGAACTGGCACCGCGACGCCGGGGAGTTGATGGTCGAGATCCTCGGCGCCGATGCACTCCTGGTGGGCGAGGGCTACCACCTGCACCCGATGCAGCACACGTTCCTCAACTCACGGGCCGAGACCATCTACGGCGGAGCCAACGAGATCCAACGCAACATCGTCGGCGAGCGTGTGCTCGGCCTGCCGAAGGAGCCCTAGCGGCTCGAGCGCGCGTTGCGGCAGCAGCGCCCAGAGGTCACTTCGTGAATACTGTGAAACGCGTCGCCAGACCGTTCTCGTCGAGTACGGCATGGTCGATCGCACCCAGGTGGTATTCGTCGGAGCCGTTGATGGCCGCCTCCAACTCGTACACGCAGTGGTTGTCCTGCTCGACGTAGCTCGCGATGCGGATTTTGGGGGTGATCGTGGCCAGGAACTTCTGGTAGAACGCGCCGATTTCGTCGCGCCCATGGAACTCCTGCCCTGCGGGCGCCAAGAACACCGCGTCGGGCGCGAACAGCGCTGCCAGCTCGTGGTAGGCACCACGATTGACCACTTGGACATAGGTATCTGCGAAGCGGCGCGGTGCGGTTGTCACCTGGCGAAGACTACAACAGTGTCGCTTCCCGGACGAGCGGAACCGGCGAATCAGCTAACCTTTCAACCTGTATTCGTGTCACCGGAGAGTAGGGGCCCCCATGACCGTCATCGAGCCGATCCAGGATCTGGACGACCAGACCTTCAACCCGTATCTCGCCGACGAGTTGATCTACGGCGATATCGCCGATCCGTACCGCTCGGCGATCGACGGGCTGTTGGCCCGCGGGCCAGTGGTGGAGGGTTTCTACCGCGACTCGTTCGGTATGCCGCACCTGCCCGGCGACGAGGGACGCCCACACTTCATGGTGCTGTCGCACAAGGCCGTCGATCATGTGTTGAACGACCCGATCACGTTCTCCAACAAGGCCTTCGAACAGACGCTGGGTCGCGGCTTCGGTCACACGATCTCGGTGATGGATCCACCCGAGCACACCCAGTACCGCAAGATCCTGCAGCGGGCGTTCCGTCCGGCCGTGGTCGCCGCGTGGGGCGAGGAGATCGTCGGCCCGGTGGTCGACGATCTGATCGGCAAGATCCGCGACGGTGGTCGCGCCGAACTCGTCGATCAGTTCGCCCGGCCCTACCCGTACAACGTCATCTACCGGATGCTCGGCCTGCCGCAGCGCGACATTGAGACGTTCTACAAGCTCACCATCGCCCAGATCATGTGGTTCCCCACCGATGCCAACGCGGTCGACGCGTCGGCCAAGCTCGGCCGGTACTTCACACAACTCATCGCGCAGCGCCGGGAGGCGCCCGGCGACGATGTCGTCAGCGTGCTCGCCACCTCAGAGGTCGACGGCGAGCATCTTCCCGACGACGTGGCAATCTCGTTCCTGCGCCAGCTGATCAACGCCGGTGGCGACACCACGTTCCGCACCACCACGGCCCTGTTCACCGGTCTGCTCACCAACCCGGAGCAGCTTGATGCGGTGCGGTCGGATCGTTCGCTGGTGCCACAGGCGATCGAGGAGGCACTGCGCTGGGATGGTCCCGTGGTGGCCGCCTCGCGCCTCACCACGACCGCATGCGAGATCGAAGGTGTCGCCGTTCCCGAAGGGGCGATGCTCGACATGATGTACGGCTCGGCCAACCATGACGCAACGGTGTTCGACCGTCCCCACGACTTCGATATCTTTCGCGAGCGGCACCGTCACTTCGGGTTCGCGTTCGGCGCGCACAACTGCCTCGGTCAGCAGCTGGCCCGGCTGGAGATGTCGCGGGCGCTCAATGCGCTGCTCGACGAACTACCGAACCTGCGGCTCGACCCGGACCACCCCACCCCGCACATGGTGGGCGCGATGATGCGCACGCCGCGGCAACTGCACGTGCTGTTCGATCGCTGAGGCGATGACGATGCGAGTGACGGTCGATCTGGCCCGGTGCACGGGCATCGCCAACTGCGTCGTGCAGGCTCCGCGAGTGTTCGAACTCGGCGACGACGATGACCACGTACGGGTGCTGGTGGCGGAGGTTCCAGAAGCCGATCAGGCCGCGGTGCAGTCGGCCGTGCGCATGTGCCCGCAGGGCGCACTCACCGTCGAGTGATCAGGCGGGTTGCGATGTGAAGCCGTCGGGCCCCACCGGCACATCGCCAGCGATGGTGATGCGCTCCATGTAGCGGTCGAAGCCGCTGGCCTGCACGTCGGTGGGCGCGCGATGTGCGGTCGCCCGGTTGTCCCAGAACGCGATGCTTCCTGGGGCCCAGCGGAAACGAACGATGTAGTCCGGCTTGAGCATCTGCTCGTAGAGCAGGTGCAGCACCCGATGACTCTCGCTCCCGGTGAGCCCGACGATGGACTCGGTGAAGAACGGGTTGACGAACAGTGCTCGCTCGCCCGTCTCCGGGTGCACTCGCACGACCGGGTGAACGGAGCGACGCGCGGCCTTGAGGAACTGTGCCAGCAGTTCGCTGTCGATCTCGGCGGCGGCCGCGGACGGGATGGCATTGCGGTGTACGGCCTGGAGCCCATCCACGAACCGACGCATCGGCAGGGACAACCCCTCGTACGCGGCCACCAGGTTGGTCCACAGGGTGTCGCCCCCGTAGGGCGGCACGGTGACCCCGCGGAGGATCGAGCCCATCGGCGGGTCGAGCGAGAACGTGACGTCGGTGTGCCAGTTGTTGTCGATCTCGGAGCCGGGGTCTTGTGTCGCGTAGGCCTCGCTGGAGAGCGGCAAGACCTCGGGGTAGCCCTCGATCGAGGGCAGGATCGGATGCGCCGGGGTGACCACGCCGAACTGCCGGCCAAAGGCAATGTGCTCGGCCGGGCCGATGTGCTGATCGCGAAAGAAGATGACCTTCCAACGCAGGAGCGCCGCGCGCACGGTGGCGACCGTGGCGTCGTCGAGCGGATGCGCGAGGTCGATACCCAGTACCTCGGCACCGATGTTCGGAGCCATCGGACGGATATCGAGTGTTGTGGTTGCCAATTGAGCAGTCATGGTGACTCCGTGTCGGAGGGTTGGGCGAGGGGTCTTGGAGCGTTGCTCCACAGGAGGGGGCGGGCCGGTGCGGCCCGCCCCCTCCAGGGGGATCTCAGGTGAGGTGACTCACACTTCCGGGGAGCACTGGTACTTCAGGCCGCCCAGCGGGTTGGTCAT